>JAPLBU010000287.1 GCA_026392575.1 Actinomycetota bacterium
GTGGCGCAACTCGTCCAGGCTCTGGCACAGGGACGCGAACCGCGCACCGGGGCCGTTGAAGTAGCGGGCCAGGTGCGAGAAGTTGCGGTGCGCCTGGTACTCGCCGGACGGGATGCCCTGCAGGAAGATCTTCATCGCGTTCATGTAACGAGCCTCGGTCAGGTTGAGCTGGCCCTGGCTCTGGGCGAAGCCGTCGAGGACGGCGTACAGGCGACGATCCTTCTCCGCCTGGTACTTGTTGTAGGCCTCGAAGGTGAGGCGGAAGGGATCCTCCCACTTCGACCAGTCGTGGACCTTGATGCCCTCGAACGTGGTGTAGGGGTAGATCTCTTCCTCGGTCACATACGTGGGATCCCAGTCGAGATCGTGGGTGAGTGCCGAATACCGCTGCTGCATCGAGAGCTTGCGCGCGGGCTTCTGGGTGGGAACGGTCATCTGCGCTTCTCCTCAGTGCTTCCAGGCGATGACGATGCGATCGTCATCCCACTCAACGAACTCGCCGAAATAGCTGATCATGGCCATCTGGAACTCGTGGGTCTCCCACGGACGTCCCAGCCGCCCCTCGATGCTCGCCTGGTTGATCACCAGCTGGCCGGTCTTGGTCAGCCGGATGATGCCGGGCATGTGCCGAACCGTCAGGTCGTCGTTGTCTGCCTCGATGGCCTCGACAACGGCGCGGTTCTCCTCGTTCTCCTGGATGTCGACGCCTACAGGTCGCGGTGCGGCCTCAACGCTCATCACTTTCCTCCTGGGATGGTCANCGGGGCTGCGACGGCTGCGGCAGCTGCCTCGGCAGCCGCGACTGCACCGGTGTCGACGCGGGCGTCGAGTGCTGCGGAGAAGTCCGCGACTGCCTCAACGATCTGGTTCCAGCGACGCGCGAGCACGTCGTTGAACGCTGCCTTGTTGATGTCGGCGTACTCGGGATCCGCGAACCAGGTCTTGATCAGCTGGTCGATCCAGCGACGCTGGTCGAGGAACCATGTCGAGAAGTGCTGCGCGATGAGGCTGTAGGCCCCTGCGCCGCTCGTCAGGGCCGCCTCGTCCAGATGGGTGAACATGACCGAGTAGAGCAGCCGGTCGCACAGGTCGACGGCGACGAGCTCCTTGGCGTAGTCGCGCTCGATGAGGAGTTCCTCGATGAGGCGGCGAAGGCCCTGGAGTGCCGGGTCACCGAGCCACTTCTCCTTGGCCTCGGCCAGGGCGTGAGCATGGCCGTCGTTTATCGCAATGCCGACGCGCGAGATGTTCTGCGCGTTGCCGATGCGGTCGAAGGCGGCGTAGGTGCAAGCCTGCTCGATGGTCGTGCCGTAGGCGAACCGCGAGCCCTCGATGGAGATGAGCTCGGCACCAGCCTCATAGTGGCGCAGGGGGAGCAGGAGGTCGGCGACGAGTGCCTGCCAGCCCTCGGGCAGCTTCAGCAGCAACTGGCGCGTGTCGAGGTACTCGAGCGACTTGGCGAACGCCTCACCGGAGGCTGCGCGGGACTGCACGTACGGCGCGTAGTAGAGCTGGCGCGGGTCCATGAAGGAATACGGATCCGTGAGCCGGAACGCCGTGTACGTGGGGTCGTAGAGCTCCTTGTCGGGACCCCACAGCGGGCGGTAGTGGAAGTTCTCGGTCGCCTGAATATCGACTGAGCCCTCTTCGTATCGGGAGGCGGGCCGATCGCCATACCTCCGCACAAGATTCGAGAACGTCTTGCGACGAGGTTCTACGACCTGTGTTCGCAGTTCGAATTGCATGCTCACCTCCTGGTGGCGTACGCGTGGTGCGCTAGTGCGCCGGATGGCGCGGGGTGTCGGATTCCATGAGCAGGAGCAGGAGCAGGTCCTGAACCGACTCGGGGCCGGCAAGTTCGCGGGGCTCGGAGTTGTCGAGGCCGTCGGCGACGACGCGGCCGTAGGCCTTGCCCTCGCCGAAGACGGTCGACACGACGGCCGCGCGTCCTCGGTAGTAGACCGAGAAGATCATCTCGTTTCCGATGATGTCGTCAACGAGGCTCATGTGGTCGTCCTCATCGGACAGGACGGCATTGACCTCGCAGACCAACTGCTCCGTGAGCCCGCGGTAGGCAATCTGGATGTCATTGCCCTTGTTGACTGGACGGAGCACCGACGGCCGCAGGGCGGGCGTCGGCAATTCGTCATCGGCGTGATCCATGCCGATGACCTCTGCGACTCGCAGCATGAAGGGTGTCAAATTTCCCCCCGGACCGGGTCGGCGGATGCCGACTGCCCATGTCTATTGGGACTGTGACCCTCGTCTCAGCACGGTTCCGTCATCCGGAACACTTTCGTGAAATCGGGACCTAGGTCCCGATTTGGGGAAGTCGTTCCATTCTGAGGAACAGCACCGCGGACCCCCGCCGAGCGGGTCTACCTTGCGGAGTCAGGGCGGATCGATGATCCGCGGTCGACGGCCAAGGGGGGTCGCGTGCCCAAGCTCACTGTTGAGCCAGGCGATGTCACCGTCGACCTCCTTGATGACGAGACGATCCTGGAGGGCCTCTACCGCAACGGATTCGCCTACCGCATCGGCTGTCGCCGGGGTGGGTGTGCGATCTGCAAAGTGGACCTGCTGCAAGGTGAAGTCATCTACAACCGGCCCGTCGCGGACAACGTGCTGACGGAGTCCGAGCAAACCGAGGGGACGTGCCTGACCTGTCGGGCCGTCGCCGTCACGGATGTACGAATCGCGCTGCGTGAGGACAACCTGCGTCGCGTGAGCTCTCTGATGTCCCTCTACGCGGCGACGCGGACGGGCTGAACCTCACTCAACCGGAGTACCACGAACACGAAAGGACCGTGCCGACATGGCTGTCATGCGAATGGGCTACATGCACGTGCGGGTGACCGATTTGGCCGAGGCCAAGGATCACTACGCAAATACCGTTGGGCTCTACCAGACTCTGGAGCAGGACGGCCGGGTCTACTACAAGGGCTGGGACGAGTGGGATCACCACTCTGTCGTGATCGAAGAAGGCGGCGTGGGCTACGTCAAGTGCGGGTTCAAGTGCGAGAAGCCTGAGGATGTTTCCGACATCGAGACGAAGGCGATCGCCTACGGCTACCCGGTGGTGCGCATGGTGGCGGGCGAGAACCCCGAGGTCGGCGACGGTATCCGCGTCACGCTTCCGACCGGACATCAGATCGAGTTCTACAGCCAGATGACGGCATGGGGTCTCGAGGTCGGCACGCACAACCCCGACGCGTTCCCGCGTCACATGGTGGGCATCGGGGCACCTCGCCTCGACCACGCCCTGCTGTGGGTCGACGATGTCGCCGGCATCGAGAAGTTCTTCATGGACTGTGTGGGCATGTGGGCCACGGAGCGCGTGCAGACGAGCCTCGATGACGATGCGCACACCATCGCCACCTGGCTGACCATCGGCGAGTCGAACCACGACATTGCACTGCTCGAGGCGCCGGAGAACAAGATCCATCACTTCGCGTTCGAGATGCGAGGCTGGAACGACATCCTCCATGCGGCCGACATCTTCTCGATGGACGATGTCCCGATCGACATCGGGCCGACGCGTCACGGCATCACGCGCGGCACGACGATCTACTTCTTCGATCCCGCTGGCAACCGCAACGAGACGTTCTCAGGTGGCTACCGCTGCTTCCGCGACCGTCCCACCGTGGTCTGGACGCCCGACCAGCTCGGCAAGGCGATCTTCTACCACAGCCGCGAGCTGAATGACCGCTTCCTCACGGTTGCGACCTGATCGAGGTAGTTGGCTGATCGATTCGGTGGGGGTGGCGGACGAAAGTCCGTCGCCCCCACTCCTTTCTGCCTAGGCTGAGATGCATGTCGGATTCGGACGTCGAGGGTGGACTGAAGTCTGTCGCGACGGCGCTCGACCTGCTCGAC
>JAPLBU010000053.1 GCA_026392575.1 Actinomycetota bacterium
GTCGTTGGTGCCGACGCCGGCGATGACCGTCGCGCGGTCGCCGACCTCCTCGATGACCGCGCGCAGGACCGCGAGGTCCTCGTCGTCGGTCTTGGTGGCCGACTCACCGGTCGTGCCGTTGATGACCAGGCCGTCGTGGCGCAGGTCATCGACCAGATGGGCAGCGAGCCGGTGGGTGCCGACGATGTCGAGGGATCCATCGGACTGGAACGGCGTGACCATAGCCGTCAGCATCACGCCGAAGGGGCTCTTGTCAGTGGTGGGACCGGGCATGAGCCAAGGCTATCGCCCCGCTGGACCGGCCATCCCCCCTCAGGGCGCGACTCGGCCGTTCTTGACGAAAGCCGCATGGGTGATGGGCATCAGGGCCGACCACTCCTCCTCGTAGCGCTCAGCGACCATCTCGATCTCGCGCTGCGGGTAGGACGGGAAGTGCGACCCCTCCACCTTGCGCCGCAGGGACAGGAAGTTCATCAGCGAGCGCGCGTTCAGGGTCACGTAGGCACTGGAGTAGATCGACACGGGCAGCACCATCCGAGCGACCTCACGGGCGATGCCAGCATCGAGCATGCGCAGGTATGACGCATACGCGGCCGAGCACGAGGCCCGCATGTCGGTCTCGATGAGGTCGTACTGCTCGGCACTCCCGGGGAGGAACTCGTAGGCCCCCGTCTTGCCAACCTGCACGACCGGCCGGTTGCGATCCGGCACATAGAACACCGGCTCGAGCTGGCGATAGCGACCGGACTCCTCGTTGTAGCTGGCGATGCGGTGACGCATGTGCTCACGCCACACGAAGATCGGCGCGCGCACGAAGAAGGTCATCGAGTTGTGCTCGAACGGGCTGCCGTGACGATCGCGCATCAGGTAGTTGACCAGGCCCGTGGACCGCTCGGCATCGGCGTCGACGTCCTCGAGGGACTGCTCCCCCGCCGTCGACACGCGCGCGGCGAAGATGACATCGGCATCGGACGCACTCGCCCGAACAAGCTCGACCGTCACATCGCTCCGGAAGGTGATCTCCTCATTCGTCACGGCGCCACCCTATCCGCGCAGGCCCCTCGATCGGCCCCCCGGCGCTCGGACACAATGGACTCGTGTCCGTGTCCGGAGTACGTCTCGCCCGCGCGTCCGATGCCGACGGCGTCGCCGACGTCAATGTCCGCTCCTGGCGTCAGCGGTTCACTCAGACCCTGCCAGCCCAGGCCCTCGACGCGCTCGACGCATCCGACCTCGCGCTGGTGTGGGCCGGGGCCGTGATCAACCCACCGACGCGGGGACACCGGCTACTCGTCGCCGTCGAGGGCGACGTGGTCCTCGGCTACGCCGCGATCGGGCCGAGTCAGGACCCCGATGCCGATCCGCAGACGATCGAACTGCTGGCGCTCGAGGTCGATCCCGAGCACCAGCGCGAGGGACACGGTTCGCGCCTGATGGCGGCAGCGATGGATCACGCTGTCGGTGCCGGCATGACCACCGCGGCCACGTGGTGCCCCCTGGACGACGAGGCGCGGCGCGCCTTCCTGCTCTCCTCCGGCTGGGGTCCCGACACCGCACTGCGCGACATCCTCGTCGGGGCCGACGCAGACGGGTCAGACCTGCTTGTCCGCGAGGCACGGCTCGTGACGGACCTCGCCTGACCGATGGGCTAGCGCTCCGACGGCAGCAGCCCGTCGCGGCTGGCGGCGGCATACAACTCGGTTCTCGTGCCTGCCGGGCGCCCGACCTCGCGGTACTTGGCTCGGACCCGGTCGAGGTACTCCTTCGCTGTATGTGGCGAGATGCCCATGCGGTGGGCGACGGCGGAGATCTTCAGCCCCGACGCGTACAGCCGCAGCGCATCGAGTTCACGCGGACTGAGGTCGGGGGTTGCCGCCGCTGAAGCCAGCATGGATGCGAGGTCGAGGGACAGGTAGAGCTCATCCCTCGCCACAGCACGAACCCCAGGGCGCCGGCACGCATCCCCGCCCGGATCGTCACGGGCTCGTCGAATGCACTGATGAGCAGGACAGGGATCCCCGCATCGTCGAATACCCCGGTGTTGGTAGCGACGCCAGCAGCACCAGGCCCGAGTTCGACGTCCAGGAGCACGACGGTCGGGTCGCAGGCGAGTGCCTCGGCGACGTGTGCGCCCGAATAGCAGATGTCGACCCAGCCATCACCATGAGCTGCGATGAGGGCACGCAGGCCCTCCCGAACGAGTTCATGGTCGTCGACAATGGCCAGTCGCATGGCGCTCTTCGTCCCCGCCGGCGACTGCCCCGCACTCATGACCGGTCCGTCCACGGGAGTCGAATCTCCCACATCAGCACCGGGTCGGTCGGGTCACCCGGATCGGTCAACTGCCCCGGCACCATCAGGCCCAGCATCATGTCGCGTTCCCCCTCGCCGATCGGTGTGAGCAGCCGCAGGACCACCTGCGCCCCCTCGGTTCGCACAGCCAGCCGCGCCGAACCGTCCGGTACCGAGCATGTCACTGCCTCCCCCAAGGACTCTGCGATCCCCCGGGGAAGGGCGACATCGGCCGACTCAGGCAATGCGATATCGGTCTGGAGGTGCAGGCTTCGCCGATAGGCCAGTTGCGCGAGCCTGCCGACGAGGGCCCGCAGCTCGTCAGCCTCGGGGTCATTGCGCATGACATTTCGAATGAAGGTCTCCTCCAGGCCGGAGCGGCGCTGCACCTCGTGGTCATCGGGATCCAGCCGACCCTCAGCGATCCCTGCCAGCAGACCCACGGCATCCGACTCGACGAGGGCCGCGTAACGCACCCGGAGACGATCCACCCCCGCACGCCTGACCTCGAGCGCCACGTCGGCCTTCGCCTGCTCCCGCTGACCCTCCTCCATGCGCAGGGTCTCGCTGCGCAGGCTGCGCCCCAGCAGCGCCGCCGCTACCAAGGCCGCCGTTGCCGGCTGGATGACATGCGATGTGAGGTCCCAGTCGATGACCAGCCAAGCCGCCAGGAGGGGAACCCAACTCCACCGCGGGCCGAGGGCCGCTGCCATCACGAACAGGCCCGCGATGGCAGCGAGCGCCCAGCCGTCTCCCAGCATGGACTCGGTGCCCGGCCCGGCCGTCAGTCTCAACAACGCGAGCAGCGGGCCGAGGGTGCACACGATGGCGATGAGCTCCCACGGCAGCGGAGCCTCCGTTGCGGCCATCACCACCAGAACGGCAAGCGCACAGATGAGGGCGGCCTCCGCCGGCGAGAGGACGGGGTGATCGAACTGCAGCCACCCCAGCGAAACCGTCGCCGCGACGAATAGGCCAACGGCCGCCAGGGGCGGCAGTGCGAAATCACCCATGGGCGCAAGCCAGCGGTCGCGACGTGGGCTGGACCTCTCGTCCTCCCAGCGCAGGACGACCTTCGTCCCGGCACCCGGCCGGGAGATGAGGCGGGAGGTGCCGCCGACCTCGGCGAGCGGGTCGGCGATCGCCTGCGACAGTCCGAATCGGGCTCCGGCACGACGGATGTCGAACCCCCTGCCGTCGTCGCGAACCTCAGCCCGGACCAGCAGGCTGCCTGACCGGCGCACCCGTACGATCACGGAGACCCGCTCCGCCCCCGCATGACGCGCAACGTTGCTGAGAGCCTCGCGAACAGCTGTGCCCACCGCCACCGTCACCCGCGCGGGCACGTCATCCATGGGGTCGGCGAGGACCGCCACAGTCACCCCCTCGAGCTTGAGCGCGGCAACGAGGATGTCGATGTCCGCACCCAGTGCTGCCAGCCCGCTGGACGCGGCCGGATGACGGTCGCCCGACGCGAGTCGCGTGAGCACATCGATGGCCTCCCGGCATCGCGCGTGCAGGATCTGGGTGGCCTGCGTGGACCAGCCGATGCCACCGCGACTGATCGCCGTCAGCGTGTTGAGGACCGTCTCGTGCAGGAGTCTCTCCTCCCCACGAAGGGCAGACTCAACACCCTCGACGAGCAGGCGACCTCGCTCGCGGCGGTCCCGGTCGCGCATCGCGACGTCCCTTCGGCCCGCTTGTCCCACGAGCGCCCCGCGCACGGCGGCGATCCCGAGCCCGACGGCCAGGACATAGGCCCACAGCGTGGCGTCAGTGATCTCCGACCCCGCGACGTAGCCCGACGCGGGCCAGAGAACCGGCGGCAGCGAGAGCACAGCGAGTCCAAGGATCACGGCAACGGAGACGCGCGTCGGCAGCAACGATCCGACCAGCAGAGCCGTCAGGATCACCAGCGAACCCACGTCCTCTGCGCTCTCGGGCACCCCAGCCACCCAGCACAGACCCAGGCCGATGCCGGCCGCGGCCACCGCGGCCACATCGGCGTAACGCGCCCAGCTCTGTGCGCGTGGGCCACCACGGAACT
>JAPLBU010000106.1 GCA_026392575.1 Actinomycetota bacterium
CGCCAGTCTCGGTCCGTGATCGACAGCGCGTCTGCTGTCATCGTGCTGCAGGCGGTGCTCGACCAGGAGCAGCGCACGGACACGCCGCCGGGTGAGTTGGTGGCTGCGTCGGCCGAAGATGGGAGGGAGCAGCCGTGAGCCAGTTGCAGTCGTTCATGACCTCCGGGCCCTTGCCGCCGTCGCGCAACCGAAGCACCTGGGGCCGGCGGATCGCGGCCGTCATCTCCCTGGGGCTCGCTGCGCTGATGATCGGCTTCTCCGTGTTCCTGCTGAAGGGACCGGACGAGTCGACGGACTACGCCGGTGGTGGCAGTGGCGAGGTCACGATCGTGGTCGCTCGCGGCGACACTCTCTCGGAGATCGGCGGGAAGCTGCAGGAAGCAGGCGTGGTCCTGTCATCCGACTCATTCATCAATGCAGCCTCGGTAGACGATCGTGCCGGCAGCATTGGGCCGGGTCGCTACACGCTCAAGAAGCAGATGAGCTCGATTGCCGCCCTGGAGCTCATGCTGGACCCGGACTCCCGGGCCAGCAGCCGACTGGTGCTGCCGGAGGGGTTGCGCCTCGAGCAGACGGTTTCGGTGGCTGCAGAGGCCACTGACCTGCCGAAGCCCGACTTCCAGAAGGTGCTGCAGGATCCGACGCAGCTCGACCTGCCGACATGGGCGAAGGATCGTCCCGAAGGTTTCATGTTCCCGGCCAGCTATGACCTGACGGGCGACGAGACCGCTCGTTCGGTCCTGCGGCAGTTGGTCAAGAGGTTCAATCAGGCGAGTGCTGATGTGGCCCTCGAGTCACGGGCCGCCGAGGTGGGTCTGAACCCCTACCAGGTCCTGATCGTCGCGTCGCTGCTTCAGGCGGAGGTCGCACCTCCGGACTTCGACCGCGCCGCGCGAGTGATCTACAACCGGCTAGAACAGGATATGCCGCTGCAATTGGACTCCACCGTGTCGTACGCGCTGGGTGTCAGCGACATCCAGCTCAACGAGGACCAGCTCAAGACGACGTCTCCGTACAACACATACGTGCGCAGCGGCCTGCCGCCACGACCGATCAACTCACCGGGTGAGGCGGCGCTGGAGGCCGCCCTTTCGCCGGCCAAGGGCAAGTGGCTGTACTTCGTGTCAATCGACCCTCGGACCAACGAGACGAAGTTCGCCAAGACCTATGACGCATTCCTGCGCCTGAAGGCTGAGTTCCAGTCGAACCTGGCCGCCTACGAGAAGGAGCGGCAGAAGGCCGCCAATGGGTGAGTCAGCGATGACGGTCCGTCGGGCGGCGGTCCTCGGCTCACCGATCGCGCACTCACTCTCGCCAGTTCTGCACCGGGCTGCCTATGCCGATCTGGGACTCAGCTGGACGTACGAGGCCATCGAGGTCGATGAGGGGAGCTTGCCCGGATTCCTTGGCGGGCTCGACCGCACGTGGGCCGGACTGTCGCTGACCATGCCGTTGAAGGAAGCGGTGATTCCGCTGCTCAGTCACGTCGATGACGAGGCGCGAGCCGTGCGATCGGTCAACACCGTGCTGCCCGGAGGCGACGGATGGCGGGGTACCAACACGGATGTGCCCGGGATCGTGCAGGCCCTGCTTGCGTCAGGTCTGGTGAGCGTGTCGGCGGAGCCGCGCGTGGCGACCATCCTGGGTGCGGGGGCAACGGCTCGCAGTGCTGTCGCGGCACTGGCCAGGCTCGGCATCAGCGAGGTCACGGTCTGTGCGCGCCGTGAGTCTGCAGCGCGCGAGGTCGCCGACCTCGCTGGAGGGTTCGGGCTTGGCGCGACGATCCGCGATCTCGAGCCATCGTCATCGGTGCTCGCCGCCGACATCGTCGTCAGCACCCTGCCAGGGGACGCCGGTGCCCCGTGGGCGGCCATGGCTGCGGACGCGTCAGGTGCGCTGCTGGATGCCTCCTACCACCCCTGGCCCACCCCGCTTGCGCTTGCCTGGGGGTCACCTGTTGTTGCCAGTGGCCGCGACATGCTGCTGTGGCAGGCGGTCGAGCAGGTGCGGCTCATGACGGGACTCGATCCATCGGTGCAGCGGATGTCCGACGCGCTGCCCGCGTGACCGGCTCACGCGTCTCATCGGGGTCTCTGGAAGGATTCGGTTCATGGTGCGCTGGTTGACGGCTGGAGAGTCACACGGTCCTGCCCTCGTCACGATCGCCGAAGGGCTGCCCGC
>JAPLBU010000308.1 GCA_026392575.1 Actinomycetota bacterium
CGATCTCGTTCGCCTCGCGGAACGGCACGCCATTGCGCACCAGCCACTCCGCGATGTCGGTCGCAAGGGCGAATCCCTCGGGCGCCGAGGCCGCCATGCGTGCGGTGTCGAAGCGCAGCGTGGCGATCATCCCGGTCATCGCTGGCAGGACGAGAAGGAGCTGCTCGACCGTGTCGAACACCGGCTCCTTGTCCTCCTGCAGATCGCGGTTGTAGCCGAAGGGCAAGCCCTTCAAGGTCGCGAGCAGGCCGGTGAGATTGCCGATGAGTCGTCCAGACTTGCCGCGAGCGAGCTCTGCGACATCGGGATTCTTCTTCTGCGGCATGATCGATGAGCCCGTCGACCAGCGATCATCGAGGGTGGCCCAGCCGAACTCACGCGAGGACATGAGGATGACCTCCTCCCCCATGCGCGACAGGTGCACGCCGATCATCGCTGCGGCGAAGAGGAACTCGGCTACCCAGTCGCGGTCACTCGTTGCATCGATGGAGTTGCCCAGCGCCTCGTCGAATCCCAGGTCGAGGGCGACCGCCTGCGGGTCGAGCCCGAGGCTTGAGCCGGCAAGAGCACCGGATCCGAGCGGCGAGCGCGCAGCCCGCTTGTCCCAGTCGGCAAGCCGCTCGACATCGCGGCCCAGTGCGTGAACATGCTTGGCGAGCTCGTGACCGAAGGAGACCGGCTGCGCATGCTGCAGGTGCGTGAAACCTGGCGAGTACGTGTCGACATGCTGGCTCGCCTGATCGAGCAGGGCACCCTGCAGATCGGTGACAGCATCGACGATCCGACGGACGTGGTCACGCAGGTAGAGACGGAAATCCGTGGAGACCTGGTCATTGCGGCTGCGCCCAGCACGCAGCTTGCCGCCGAGCTCGCCAAGCCTCTCGATCAGGCCGCGCTCGACCGCGGTGTGCACATCCTCGTCAGCAGGCAGTGGGATGAACGATCCGTCGAGCACCTCACCCGCCAGCGCATCAAGCGCCGCCACGACATCACTCAGTTCAGCATCCGTGAGCAAGCCAGCCCCATGCAGCACCTTCGCGTGCGCGCGTGTCTGCTGAATGTCGTAGGGCGCCAGCCGCCAGTCGAAGTGCGTCGAGAGGCTCAGCGCCGCCATCGCATCGGACGGGCCATCGGCGAAACGACCGCCCCAGAGTCGGGTCGGCTGCTCGTTCGTCACGGTGCTCTCCTTTGGTCCGCCATCTTCAGCAGGGTATTGCAGAGGTCGGCAGCCGCCTCCGGCGTACGCATCACGATGATCACCGTGTCGTCGCCCGCTACCGAGCCGACCGTTTCGAAGGCCGCACTTCGGTCGAGATGGCCGGCGAAGAACTGGGCGGCACCGGGCGGGGTGTGCAGCACCGCGACATTCCCTGCAGCCTCTGCGCGCACCAACAACTCATTGCAGGCGCGGGCGAGGCTGGCGTCGGAGCCGGTCAGCGGGATGGTCGTGTCCGCAGCTGCTGCTGCATCAAGCGTGTAGTGCGCATGGCCGTCATCGTCGGTGCCCTTGAGCGCACCGATGGCCACCAGGTCACGTGACAGGGTTGCCTGCGTCACGTGGATGCCCTCAGCCGCGAGTAGCTGCCCCAGTTCCTCCTGGGATCCCACCGCATGCGCGCAGATGAGCGCCGCAATCCGCGAACGACGGGCGGTGGCGGTCCGCGGCGAACCATTGCTGACGGTCATGATGACCCCCTCCCGGCAACGACGGCCGCGCACGCCGTGTCCCAGCGGTCGAGGGCATCGAGTACGTCTACATCGCTGATCGTCAAAGGAGGTGCCAGTCGAATTGCGTCCGGGGCCACTGCATTGACGATCAGCCCGGCAGTGCGCGCAGCGCGCTCGAGGTCGATAGCCGGCGGGTCAACGAGCACAGCGGCAATCAGCAGGCCGCGGCCGCGAACGTGCGACACCAGCCCGTGTGAGCGCGCGACCAGCCCTGTCGCCAGGGCCGCATGAAGGTCGGACGCCCGCGCGAGCAGCCCGTCCTCCTCGATCGCATCCAGGACAGCCAGCGCCGCAGCACAGGAGACAGGGTTGCCGCCGAACGTGGAGCCGTGCGACCCCGGTTCGAACAGCGATGCAGCCCGGCCGGTCGCGATGCAGGCACCGATGGGCAGTCCCCCGCCGAGACCCTTGGCGAGAGTCACGATGTCCGGCGTGATACCTGCCTGCTGATGCGCGAACCATGCCCCGGTACGCCCCACACCCGTCTGCACCTCGTCGAGGATGAGAAGGGCGCCGAACTCGTCGGCGATCGCCCGGGCCTGTGCCAGGTAGTCGTCTGGCGGCACAATGACGCCACCCTCACCCTGGATCGGCTCGAGAACGATAGCGGCGGTGTCCTGGCTCACGGCATCACGAAGCTCCCGCGCATCTGCGTAGGCCACAACCGTGACATCGCCCGGAAGGGGCCGGAACGGATCCTGCTTGGCGGGCTGGGCGGTGAGGGACAGCGACCCCATCGTGCGACCGTGGAAGCCGTTGCGCGCCACCACCATTCCGGTGCGCCCCGTCAGCCGGGCCAGCTTGAAGGCCGCCTCGTTCGCCTCGGCTCCCGAGTTGCAGAAGAAGACGCGCGCATCAGGTTTACCCACGAGCGAGACGAGTCGTTCGGCCAGGGCAATCGGCGGCTCGGTGGCCGCGAGATTGCTGGTGTGACCGAGGGTCGACAGTTGCTGCGTCACCGCGGTGACGAGCCGCGGGTCTGCATGGCCCAGCGCATTGACCGCGATCCCCGCCAGCAGGTCGATGTACTCAACGCCGTCGACAACCCAGACGCGCGCTCCTTCGCCGCGAACGAGCATCAACGGCGGGGTGCCGTAGTTGTTCATCAGCGCGCCCTGCCAGCGCTCCGACCATGTCATGGCGTGGCGGCCGGCAGCACCATTGTCCCGATGCCGGTATCGGTGAAGACCTCAAGCAGCACGCAGTGCGCCACCCGACCGTCGATGACATGTGCACGCGGAACCCCACCCTCGACCGCCCGCAGGCAGGCCTCCATCTTCGGCACCATGCCGCTCTCCAGCGATGGGAGCATCGGACCGAGTTCATCGGCCGTGATCGTGCGGATGACGGACTCGGGATCGGGCCAGTTGGCGAACAGACCATCGACATCCGTTAGCACGACGAGCTTCTCCGCGCCAAGGGCGATCGCGAGCGCCGC
>JAPLBU010000138.1 GCA_026392575.1 Actinomycetota bacterium
GCCCGAGATGACCGCCATCTGCGGTCGCAATGCGGAGGCCGCATCCGCCGTGGCGGGCCGATTCGGCTGGCAGTCGGTGGAGACTGACTGGCATGTGCTGCTGAGCCGCCCAGACATCGATCTGGTCGACATCTGCACCCCGGGTGACACGCACGCGGAGATCGCGATCGCGGCGCTCGAAGCGGGAAAGCACGTGCTGTGCGAGAAGCCACTTGCCAACAGCCTCGCCGAGGCGGAGGCGATGACTGCCGCCGCGGAGAGGGCAGCCGAGTCAGGTGTGCGCTCGATGGTCGGATTCACCTACCGTCGCGTTCCGGCGATCGCTCTAGCCCGGCGTCTGGTGGAGCAGGGGCGCATCGGCACGGTCCGCAATGTGCGCGCCCAGTACCTCCAGGACTGGATCGTGGATCCGCAGGCGCCGCTCTTCTGGCGGTTGCGCAAGGAAGTGGCCGGATCGGGTGCCCTCGGCGACATCGGGGCACACATCATCGATCTGGTCCAGCACATCACCGGTGAGTCCATCACGGGTCTCAGTGCCCTGACCGCGACGTTCATCAAGGAGCGACCGCTTCCGGAGAGCAGCAGCGGTCTGTCCGGCATCTCCGGATCGGAGATGGGCGAGGTCACCGTTGACGACGCCGCCATCTTCATCTCCACCCTCAGTGGCGGAGGACTTGCCACCTTCGAGGCCACCCGATTCGCGACCGGTCGCAAGAACGCCATCCGGATCGAGATCAACGGGTCCGAGGGCAGCGTGGCCTTCGACTTCGAGGACATGAACATCCTGCACTTCTACGACGGGACCGATGATCCCGAGATCGCCGGCTTCCGCCGCATTCTCGTGACGGAGGCGGTGCATCCCTTCGTGGCCAACTGGTGGCCGCCGGGTCACCTCATCGGTTACGAGCATGGATTCACTCATCAGGTCGTGGACCTGGTCACCGATATCGCCAACAACTGCAACCCGCGACCGTCGTTCGCCGACGGCCTCCGAGTGCAGCGGATTCTCGACGCCGTCGAGAAGAGCGCTGCGGCACAGAGCACGTGGATGGAGATCCCCGCATGAAGAATGACTGGACTCCGGTAGTCGAGGACAAGCTGAGCTTCGGTCTTTGGACTGTTGGTTGGCGGGGTGTCGACGTGTTCGGCGGAGCCGTGCGCGATGAGCTGGATCCCGTCGAGGCGGTCGAGCGACTGGCCGGGCTCGGTGCGGCTGCCATCTCGTTCCATGACGACGACCTCGTTCCCAACGACGCGACCCGCGACCGCGTACTTGAGCGCTTCAGCACGGCACTGTCTGAAAACAACATCACCGTGGACATGGCGACAACCAACCTGTTCAGCAGTCCCGTCTTCAAGGACGGCGGGTTCACCTCGAACGACCGCGAGGTGCGCCGATACGCGCTGGTCAAAGCGGCACGGAACATCGACCTCGGCGTGCGTATGGGCGCCAAGACCTATGTGCTCTGGGGTGGCCGTGAGGGCGCCGAGTCGGGTGCAGCCAAGGACATCAACGCTGCGCTCGATCGCATGCGGGAGGCACTCGACACGCTGTGCGCCTACGTGCGCGAGCAGGGGTACGACGTTCGGTTCGCGATCGAGCCAAAGCCCAACGAACCGCGCGGCGACATCCTGCTGCCGACGATCGGGCACGCACTCGCCTTCATCCACGAACTCGACGATCCAGCACGCGTCGGGCTCAACCCGGAGGTCGGGCACGAGGAGATGTCGGGCCTCAACTACGCCCACGGCATCGCCCAGGCGATGTGGCAGGGGAAGCTCTTCCACATCGACCTGAATGGTCAGAATGGGCCGCGATTCGACCAGGACCTTCGGTTTGGTGCCGGCAACGCGCGTGGGGCGTTCTGGACTGTCGACGTCCTCGAGGGTCTCGGCGGCCGCGCACCGCGCTACGACGGGTTCGTGCACTTCGACTACAAGCCGCCACGTACGGAGGATGCCGACGACGTATGGGAGACGGCTCGCGCGAACATGCGCAACTACCTGATCCTCCGCGACAAGGTTCGGGCCTTCCGCGCCGACCCTGAGGTGCAGCAGGCACTCGCTGAGTCACGGGTCCTCGACCTCTGGGAGTCGACTCTCGCGCCAGCGGAGACGCTGGCGGATCTCCGCGCGGCCACCTACGACCTGGACGGATTGGCCAAGAGGGGCATGCACTTCGAGCGGCTTGACCAGCTCGCTCTCGAATACCTGTACGGCGTGCGCTGACCAGCACACGTCTCTACTGACGGCAGCACAGAAAGGCACAGACGATGGCGCGACCATTCACGCTCTTCACGGGCCAGTGGGCCGACCTGCCCTTCGAGGAGGTTGCCCGCCTGGCGTCCGGCTGGGGATACGACGGGCTCGAGATCGCGTGCTGGGGAGACCACCTCGATCCCTGGCGCGGAGCCGAGGACGACGCCTACATCCAGGATCGCCTCGACATCCTCGCGAAGTACAACCTCAAGTGCTGGGCGATCTCGAACCATCTCAAGGGCCAGGCGGTCTGTGATGATCCGATCGACCAGCGCCACAAGGACATCGTGGGCTCGAGGGTGTGGGGCGACGGCGACCCCGAAGGCGTGCGTCAGCGCGCTGCCGAGGAGATGAAGATGACGGCGCGCACCGCCCGGCGCATGGGAGTCGACGTCGTGATCGGCTTCACCGGGTCATCGGTGTGGAAGTACGTGGCGATGTTCCCGCCCGTCACTCAGGAGATGGTGGATGCGGGCTATCGGGACTTCGCAGATCGCTGGAACCCGATTCTCGACGTGTTCGACGAGGTGGGTGTGAAGTTCGCCCATGAGGTCCATCCGTCCGAGATCGCGTATGACTACTGGACGACCGTCCGCACCCTCGACGCCATCGGCCACCGCCCGGCATTCGGTCTCAACTGGGATCCCAGCCACTTCGTGTGGCAGGACCTCGACCCAGTCGGATTCCTGTGGGACTTCCGCGACCTGATCTACCACGTTGACTGCAAGGACGCGAAGCGTCAGGTCGGCAACGGCCGAAATGGGCGGCTCGGTTCGCACCTGCCATGGGCTGATCCGCGGCGCGGCTGGGACTTCGTTTCCACGGGTCGTGGCGACGTGCCCTGGGAGGCGTGCTTCCGCATGTTGAACACCATCGGGTACGAGGGTCCCATCTCAGTCGAATGGGAAGATGCCGGCATGGATCGCCTGATCGGTGCACCTGAGGCGCTCGAGTTCGTGCGGCGCAATGCGTTCGCTGCACCGACGGCTGCGTTCGACGCTGCGTTCAGCTCCTCGGACTGACCTGTCCGAGCGCTGAGAGGGTCCATCCGTCTCAGCGCTCGCGACGGCGTCAATGTTCCTGATCTAGTGGAACTTCCAGCACTTGCTGGCGAGCTTCGACCATGTTTGCTGCCCGACCTTGCCGTCCACCGTCAGCCGGTTTCGGCGCTGGAAAGACATCACGGCCTGACGCGTCTTCGCCCCGTACTTGCCGTCGATGGTGAGGTCGCGACCATCGTTGCTCGTGGCGCTCTCGGCTCGCAGCACCTCCTGAACCGCCTTCACCGCCTCGCGGATGTTGCGGTTGGCGGTTGATTCGAGTCGCGTGGTGAGCAGGAAGGAGAAGGGATAGCGGCGGTTCCCTTGAGGCACGGTTGGATCAGCGAAATCACAGACCTGGTAGGCGCTGCCCCGAGGGTGGGTTGCCGTGGTCGATGCCTGCGCGGGCGCGAAGCCCGTAATGACGC
>JAPLBU010000442.1 GCA_026392575.1 Actinomycetota bacterium
AACTCATGCACACCCTCGCTGAGGAACTCAAGTCCCTCCTTGAGGTCGAAGCAGCCCGGCGCGGGGTGTCCGAGGCGGAGCTCATCCGCACGGCTGTGGACAACGAAGTGCGCCGTGGGCGACTTTCGGGTGGAATCTTCACCGGTGGCGGTCTCGACGCTCGGGACATCGATTCGAGTGATGCCATGGAAGGGTTCGGCCGGGATTGATAATTCTCGATACGAGTGCGCTTTACGCGTACTTCCGGGCCGACGATCCTGACCACGTGTCGGTCGTTGACGTCATGAACAGCGGGCGTGAGCTCGTCGTGAGCCCCTACGTCGTGGCCGAACTCGACTACCTGCTGACTCGACGGGCTGGCACGCGTGCGGAAATCCGAATGCTTGCCGAGTTGAGCAGCGGGGCCTTCGAACTGCCAGTCCTCGGAGCAGGGGATCTCATCACGTGCGCCGAGGTCATTGGGAGATTCCCGGACCAGAGCATCGGCGTCACCGACGCCTCGCTCGTCGTCCTGGCCGATCGATACGCCACTAACCGCATCGCCACTTTCGACCATCGGCACTTCTCGGTGCTGCGCAGCCTCACTGGAGGCGCTTTCGAGCTGCTACCTGCGTGAACAGGCCCTGCGGGGGGTCCGGACGCGGCCGATAGGCTGGGGTTCTTCCCAGCCTTCTGCCTGCGACTAGCACCTGGAGCGCCCGTGGCCCGCGTCGTCGTCGACGTCATGCTCAAGCCGGAAATCCTCGACCCTCAGGGCCGGGCAGTGCAGGGAGCCCTCGGGCGCCTGGGCCTCACGGGCGTCCAGGACGTCCGGCAGGGCAAGCAGTTCATCATCGACATCGAAGGCACGCTCGAGGGCGATCGCTACGAACTCATGCACACCCTCGCTGAGGAACTCCTGAGCAACCCGGTCATCGAGAACTACTCGATGCGAGTCGTGGACGACGAGCAGTGATCCCTCGGGTTGGCGTTGTCACCTTCCCCGGGTCGCTCGACGATCGCGATGCTGCGCGTGCTGTGCGGATCGCTGGTGGCGAAGCCGTCGCGTTGTGGCATGGCGACGATGACCTGATGAAGGTCGACGCGGTCGTCCTCCCGGGCGGGTTCTCCTATGGCGACTACCTGCGCTGCGGCGCGATCGCCCGCTTCGCTCCCGTCATGCACGCGATCGTTGATGCAGCCAAGGGCGGGCTTCCGGTTCTGGGCATCTGCAACGGCTTCCAGATTCTGTGCGAATCGCATCTGCTGCCGGGTGCGCTGACGCGCAACGACAGCCTGCACTTCATCTGCCGCGATCAGGAACTGCGCATCGAGGACACCTCGTCGATGTGGACCGCCGACTTCGAGGCGGGCCAGGAGATCCTCATCCCGCTGAAGAACGGCGAGGGCGGCTACGTCGCCGATGAGGCGACGCTCGACATGCTCGAGGGCGAGGGCCGGGTGATCGCCCGCTACCTCGGACTCAATCCGAATGGCAGCCGGCGCGACATCGCCGGCATCCGCAATGAGCGCGGCAATGTGGTCGGCCTGATGCCGCACCCGGAGCACGCTGTTGAGGATCTCACCGGGCCGACGACCGATGGCCTCCCGTTCTTCACATCGGTGCTGAACTCTCTGGTGGGGGCGTCATGATCGACACCGTCACGCACGCCGTCGAGGATCCCGATCGCGCCCAGCCGTTTGCCGAGCTGGGGCTGAAGCCTGATGAGTACCAAGAGATCCGCGACATCCTCGGCCGTCGCCCAACGAGTTCCGAACTTGCGATGTACTCCGTCATGTGGAGCGAGCACTGCTCCTACAAGTCGAGCAAGGTGCACCTGAAGCAGTTCGGCGAGAAGGCTCCGAAGACCGACATCCTGATGGTCGGCATCGGCGAGAACGCGGGCGTCGTCGACATCGGCGACGGCTGGGCCGTGACCTTCAAGGTCGAGAGCCACAATCACCCGTCATACGTCGAGCCCTACCAGGGTGCAGCGACCGGCGTCGGCGGCATCGTTCGCGACATCCTGTCGATGGGTGCTCGTCCGCTCGCAGTGATGGACCCGCTGCGTTTCGGCCCACTCGACGCACCCGACACCCGCCGCGTGATGCCCGGGATCGTCGCCGGCGTCGGTGGCTACGGCAACTGCCTCGGCCTGCCGAACATCGGCGGCGAAGTCGTCTTCGACCCGTCGTATCTCGGCAACCCACTCGTCAATGCCCTCTGCATCGGCGCGATGCGCCACGAGGACATCCATCTGGCGAGCGCGAAGGGGGTCGGCAATCTTGTCGTCCTCTACGGCGCGCGCACCGGTGGCGACGGTATCGGCGGCGTCTCCGTCCTTGCATCGGAGACGTTCAGCGAGGGCGGCCCGACAAAGCGCCCCAGCGTGCAGGTGGGCGACCCGTTCATGGAGAAGCGGCTCATCGAGGCGACCCTCGAGGTGCTGCACGCGGGCCTCGTCGAGGGCATCCAGGATCTTGGCGGTGCGGGTATCTCCTGTGCAACGAGTGAGTTGGCCTCGAATGGCGAGGGCGGCATGCACGTCTGGCTGGACCGCGTCTTGCTCCGCGACCCCACGCTCTCGCCTGAGGAGATCCTCATGAGCGAGTCGCAGGAACGCATGTGCGCGATCGTCACGCCGGCGAACCTCGATGCCTTCCTGGTGCTGTGTGCCAAGTGGGAGGTCGAAGCCGTCGTCATCGGCGAGGTCACCAACTCAGGTCGGCTCACGGTCGAATGGCATGGTGAGCAGATCGTCGATGTGCCGCCGCGATCCGTTGCGCACGACGGACCCGTCTACGAGCGCCCCTTCCATCGACCCGAGTGGCAGGACGCACTCCAGGCCGATGGCCCCGAGAACCTTCCGCGGCCGTCAACGCCCGACGAACCGCGCGCGATGCTGCTGACGATGGTCGCGGCGCCGAAC
>JAPLBU010000132.1 GCA_026392575.1 Actinomycetota bacterium
ACTACTCCACGTATCTGGAGAGCAAGGCCGCCCGGCTCAAGGTCGAGGGTCAGAAGGACGCCAAGCTGAAGAGGCGCCTGACCGACGAGCTCGACTGGGTGCGGTCGAGTGCTCGCGCCCGCCAGACGAAGAGCCGGGCCCGCCTTGATCGCTACGAGGAGATGGCGGCAGAGGCCGACAAGGCCCGCAAGTTCGACATGGAGGAGATCCAGATCCCGCCGGGCCCGCGACTCGGCGGCGTCGTCGTCGAGGCGAAGCACCTGACCAAGGGATTCGGCGACCGGCTGCTCCTCGATGACCTGTCGTTCACGCTGCCGCGCAACGGCATCGTCGGTGTCATCGGCCCAAACGGCGTCGGCAAGACCACTCTGTTCAAGATGATCGTGGCGGCCGCAACCGGCCAGACGGATGACCCGGACGACCTGCCGACTTCGGGCGAGCTCAAGATCGGCGAGACGGTCAGCCTGTCCTATGTCGACCAGACCCGGTCTGGCCTCGACCCGACGAAGAACGTGTGGGAGGTCGTGTCCGATGGCCTCGACTGGATCAAGGTTGGCAACGTCGAGATACCGTCACGCGCGTACGTCTCCGTCTTCGGGTTCAAGGGACCCGACCAGCAGAAGCAGGCGAAGGTGCTGTCCGGCGGTGAGCGCAACCGGCTCAACCTCGCGCTCACCCTGAAGATGGGCGGCAATCTGCTGCTGCTCGACGAGCCGACCAACGACCTTGATGTCGAAACTCTCGGCTCCCTGGAGAACGCACTCCTCGAATTCCCCGGATGCGCCGTGATCACCTCGCATGACCGCTGGTTCCTAGACCGAATCGCGACGCACATCCTCGCCTACGAGGGCGACTCCACCTGGTTCTGGTTCGAGGGCAACTTCGAGTCATACGAGAAGAACAAGGTCGAGCGCCTCGGCGTTGATGCGGCCCGTCCGCATCGGGCCACGTACCGCAAGCTGACACGCGACTAGGGATGGCAGAGCCCACCGTCCTGCGCGTTCCCGTCTATCGGCGTTTCAGCGACCTCGATCCGCTCGGGCACGTCAACAACGTCGTCTTCCACGACTACCTGCAAGAGGCCCGCATGGGCTTGATCCGGGACATCGACTTCGTTCGCTCGCCCTCGTTCTCGCAGGTGGTGGTCAAGCAGGAGATCACGCATCGCAAGCCGCTGCTGCTGGCACCGGAGCCGATCGTCATCGAGACCTGGATCATGCGCCTAGGCAACTCGTCGTACACGATTGGCTACCGCGTCATCGACGAGGTCGGCGACCTGGCGGCTGAGGCATCCAGCGTGATGGCCGTCGTCGATCCCGTGACCGGCAGGCCTATCCGCATGAACGCTGAGTTGCGGGCATTGCTCGAGCCGCTGAGAATCGACACGTGACATTCCGATTGGCCGAGCCCGAGGCGCGTGCGCTCGAGGGCTTCTGTGGGCGACAGTTGCGGTGGGATTCGGCGCTCCCCGCCCGCGTAGTCACGTCGACCAAGGCGCTTGGTGTCTTCACTTCGCCGCCGCTGGGCGTGATCGTGTTCGTAGCGGTGCCCACAGTGGAGCCGATTGACCAGGCCGATCAGCTTGACGTAACCGTTCCCCTCGAGCGGCTGGCCGCCGCCTTGAGATCCACCGGGCAGTCGGGGCTGGACGTCGCCGGCCTGCCGCGCGCCATGGTGCCCGTCGGCCTCCAGCCGAGCCTGACCCACTTGCCTCCCACCGACGGCTGGCAACTGCCGATCTTCGGGATCGCCGGCGATCTTGTCCCCTTGGTCGATGCGGCGACGGCAGAGTTCGACGCGCGCGCGGGCGGGCTATCGGCACGAGGGCAGCAGACGATCGCGGACGAGATCTGGGACCGGCCCGGATTCGGCGGGCTGCCCCTGCGGGCTCTGCACGCGGCGAGGCAGCTCGGCATGCTGACGAGTGACCGAGCGAAGGTATCGGCCGCGACTTCCGGTCCCTGGAAGCGGCTCAGCACGTCCCGCGGCCAGGTGTTCGTCTACGCCACGGGGCCGAGTGCCCGGCTGTCACTGCGCGTCGTCCACTAGCGGCAGCATTTCGCGGCTAGGCGAGGGCGGCCAGGGCGCAGGCGGCCAGGAGTGTTGCGCCGATCCCGATGGCCCGCTCGTCCACGTCGAACGTCGCGGAGTGCAGGTCCAACCGCGGAAGATCGCTGCCCGCATCATGAGTCCCGAGCCGCACGTAGGTGCCGGGGATCATCTCGGTGTACCAGGCGAACGAGTCCCCGCCGGCCGACCGTGGCGTATCGGCAAGTGCTTCCGTGCCGAACTGGCTGACGATGACATCACGCACGAGCGCGGTCGTCCCCTCGTCGTTGACGACAGGCGGCAGTCCTCGCGTGTAGTCCAACTGGGTGTCGGGGGCGTCGCCGATATCGGTTGACGCGAGCACATCGGCCAGTGCCTCGCGCACGAGTTGCTCCCCGATGGCCCACGTGCCGCGATCGGCCGTGCGGAAGGATCCGCGGAGCGTTGCCGTGGCCGGGATGACGTTGGCGGCTGCGCCGGCGTGCACGGCACCGAAGACGAGGATCACTGGTTCCTGTGTGCGTGCCTGGGTGGCCTCCCAGAGTCGGTCGGCGATGCGAGCCGTCCAGCGCACGAGGTCAATGGTGTGCCGTGGCCGGGCCGTGTGCCCACCGGGGCCGCGAAGGGTGATCTCGAACTGGTCGGCGGCCGACGTGAGCACGCCTGTGCGGAGCCCGAGCCGTCCGACGTCGAGCTTCGGGTCGCAGTGCACTCCGAAGATCGCTCGGATATCCCTGAGCCAGCCCTCGTTGACCACGTCGACGGCGCCCCCGGGCACCGCCTCCTCGGCCGGCTCGAATATCAGCCGGACCATGGCTCGCAGTGGCGTGGATCGCCGGATGTCGAGCAGCGCGAGGCCTGCCCCGAGCACGGCTGCAGTGTGCACATCGTGTCCGCAGGCATGGGCCAGGCCCGGGACCCGTGATCGGTAGGCGGCTGCGCTGAGGTCATCCATCTACAGGCCGTCGATATCGGCCCGGATCGCCACGGCGGGCATGGTCCTCGGGTCAGGTGCGATGTCGGCATCAAGCGAGATGTCGCAGACGAGACCGGTGCCAACGGCGAGCACCTGAGGATCCAGCCCCTCCACCCGAAGCCGCTCAACGACGATCTCCGTGGTCAGGTACTCGTGGCCGGACCCCTCGGGCTGGGTGTGCAGCAGGCGGCGCAGGGCGACCAGCTCATGATCGTGCGCTGAGAGGATCGTGCCGAGGGGTGTCATAGGCGGGTCGCTCCGGGAATGTCGGTGCGCAACTCAGCCCGCAACGCCGCGACGACGTCGACGAGGGAATCCGTATCGGCGTGCACCCGCCGTTGCCGCGTGGAGCTGTTGCCCGTCGCGATGATGTCGTGGACGCCGGCAAGCTCGTCTGCACAGTCGAGTCTTCTGGCCGTGGGCATGAGCTCTTCAACGGCCTCCTCGATCAGGTTCGTGATCGGACGCGTGCGCCCCGACGGATCAACCACAAGCGTTGCCTCGAGCCCATGTCGGGTAGCCCGCCACTTGTTCTCGCGCAGGACCCAGTCGCGATCAGTCGGCAGTTGGTAGCCGCGGTCGAGCAGCTCGTCATACCGGGCGACGCTGCACTGGGCCAGGGCGGCGAGCGAGCTCGTCTCCGCCATCGTCGGCATGGCATCGCACATCCGAAGTTCAACGGTTCCGAAGTTCGGATGGGGACGGATGTCCCACCACACTTCGCGGATCGTTGCGATCGTCCCGGCGTTGATCAGCGATGTCATGAAGCGCTCGAACTCCGCCCAGTCCGCGAGCTGAGGTGGCAGGCCGGTAGACGGCAGCGCTTCGAAGACCTTGGTCCGCGCGCTCGAAAGACCGGTGTCCGCTCCGTGCCAGTAGGGGCTCGACGATGACAACGCGAGGAACAGGGGCAGCGTGGTCGTGAGCGCGTTCGTGATCGCGATGGACTTCTCGGCTGAGCGGACACCCACGTGGAAGTGAACGCCGTGGGTGATCAACCGCCGAGCAGGCCACTGGATGCGCTCGACGATTTCGACGTAACGCTCGCCGTCGGATCGCTCCTGCGACTGCCACGGACTGAACGGGTGCAGTCCCGCACCGATCACGTCGAAGCCCTGCGGCTCGACTATGTCGCGGATCTCATCGATACCCTGCTGGATGTCGGCACGCGCATCCGCCACGGTGTCGCAAATCCCGGTGATCACCTCAAGGGTGCACTTGTACAGCTCGGCCTTGATCCGTGGGTGCTCGTCGACTCCATGCCGCGCGGCGAGCTCGGCCAACACCGATGGTGCCGCTCCCACCAGGGCACCGGACTCGACATCGATGAGGGCGAGTTCGACCTCGACACCGAGGCTGCTGCGCTCCGACGGCCGGAAGGGAACCTGCACCCCATCAGACTAGGACGTTGGGCCGAGCCACACCGCGGTTTCCGGACCGATGGCGAGTGCTGGCTGGTCCCCGGTGTTGAGCACCACGACGTCTTCGCTGGATGCCACGAGGACGTCGATGCCCCATGCGCGGGGGAGGTGGAGCACGGCATCGCTCAGGTTGATGACGGAGATGACGGCGCTTCCGTCGGTCGCGGTACGACGGATGGCCAGGACATCGTCGTCGCTGTCGAGCCAGCCGAGCGGCCCCGCACCGAGTGCTGGCTCCGCATGCCTGATGCTCAGTGCTCGACGGTAGAACTCCAGGGTCGAGCCGTCGCTGCCGCTCTGCTGGGAAACGGCCAGGTCCGCCCAGTCGGGCGGCTGCGGGAGCCACGACGCGGCGCCCGATCCGAAGCCGTAGGACGGGGCGTCTCCCGACCAGGGGATCGGCACCCGGCAGCCATCGCGGGTGCCGTCGGTGCCACCGCTGCGATGCCAGGCGGGGTCCTGTCGCGCATCGTCGGGCAGCTCGGTGACCTCGGGCAGCCCGAGTTCCTCGCCCTGGTAGATGTACATCGAGCCCGGGAGCGACATCGTGAACAGGGTGGCTGCACGCGCCCGACGCAGCCCACGTTCGAGATCGACACTTCCGTCCGCATCGATCGGCGCCATGCGCGTGCGGTGGCGCACCACGTCATGGTTGGACAGCACCCAAGTTGGTGGGGCCCCGACCTTGGCGTGGCTGGCGATCGTCTCGTCGATCGAGCTTCGCATGCGGGCCGCATCCCAGCCGGCCTCGAGGTACACGAAGTTGAAGGAGGTGTGCAGCTCATCGGGCCGCTGATAGCGGGCCATGCGCCCGGCATTGGGCACCCATGTCTCGCCGCAGAAGATTCGGGGCGGATCGTAGGCGTCTGCGACCGTGCGCCACTCACGGTAGATGGCGTGCACTCCGTCCTGATCCCAGAACGGTGCATGGGCGACGTCCTCATCGAACATCGCGGGGGTCTCGTCATCCGTCGTGGGATAGTCGAAGTCCGGTAGCCCGGCTTCCTTCACGAGTCCGTGCGCGACGTCGATCCGGAAGCCGTCGACACCCCGGTCGAACCAGAACTGCAGGATGGTGCGGAACTCAGCGTGCACGTCGGCGTTGTCCCAGTTCAGGTCTGGCTGCGTGGTGTCGAACAGGTGCAGGTACCAGTAGCCGGTCGGCTCGCCGTCGGGGGTGCGGATGTGCGACCAGCCGCGTCCGTGGAACACGCTGCGCCAGTTGTTCGGCGGCGTCTCGCGGTCGGGACCCGAGCCTTCACGCACGATGTAGCGATCCCAGGCCGGGGATCCGGGCTCAGATGCGAGCAGTTCACGGAACCATGGGTGCTCGCTGCTCGTGTGGTTCGGGACGATGTCCATCAGGATCCGGATACTGCGTGCATGCGCCTGCGCGATGAGGGTGTCGACATCGTCCATGGTGCCGAGGCGCGCATCGATGGACCGGTAGTCCGCGACGTCATAGCCACCGTCGTGCAGGGGCGACGTGTAGAACGGGGAGATCCAGATCGCGTTGACACCGAGATCAGTCAGATAGTCGAGCCGGGAGATCAGTCCAGGGATATCGCCCATGCCATCGCCATCGCTGTCGGCGAAGGAACGTGGATAGACCTGATAGACGACGGCCTGCCGCCACCAGTCGTTGTCTCTCATCGGCCCGGCTCCTCATCGGGGACGTTCTGCATTGCGAACGCCGCTCCGAGCAGGTACATCCACAGGCGGGACTCCTGGTCGGCAGTTAGGTTCTGCTCCGACAGCGCCTCTCGCATGAGGGCCAGCCAGCGGTCGCGCTCGACAGCGCCGATGACGAAGTCGTTGTGGCGCATCCGAAGACGGGGGTGGCCGCGCTCGTCGCTGTAGGTCTGGGGCCCACCCCAGTACTGCTCGAGGAACAACTGCAGTCGGCGTTGCCCCGCAGCCAGATCCTCATCCGGGTACATCGGACGCAGGATCGGGTCGACGGCCACCCGAGCGTAGAAGGCTCCTACGAGACGGGCGAAGAAGTCCTCACCGCCGAAGTCGTCGTACGGGGTGGCTGGGGTTGGATCCGTCATGCAGCCATTGTGTCGGATGCTGGGGTCGCAGCCTCAGCCTGCTCCACGATGCCCTTGGCCATCCCGGGGAACACGAAGGCATGGAAGGGCGAGACCAGCCACCAGTACGCCTGACCGGCCAGTCCCCGTGGCAGGAAGACCGCGCGCTGCCGCAGATGCGTTCCGGTCGTCGTCGGGGTGATGGTGAACTCAAGCCAGGCCAGGCCGGGGTTGCGCATCTCGGCTCGCAGGCGCAGGAGCCGCGGCGGCAGGCGTTCCTCGACGCGCCAGAAGTCCACGGCCTCACCGACCGCAAGGACGTCCGGATCGCGACGTCCACGCCTGAGACCGACTCCTCCGATGAGACGGTCGAGCAGGCCCCGTACCTGCCACAGCAGGTCGGCGGCGTAGTAGCCGTGCTCGCCACCGATCCGCTCAACGGCTCGCCACACCTGCTGTGGCGTGGCAGTCGTCGTGACATCGCGGACGTCCTCATGCATGGATCCGCCCGACCATTCGGGGTCGCTCGGCAGTGGGTCGCTGGGCGCGCCGGGCAGCGAGGCGCCACTCCATCGCGTCTTCACCTGCGCGTCACGGATGCGGGTCAGCGCAAGACGAACCGCATCGTCGAATGGGAGCAGTCCTTCTGGCGGATCGGGAATCCAGCGTGCCACGTCATGCTCGTGGCACACGGACGGATGCCGAAGGGATTGGACAAGGGGGCGGGCAATCGCGCGTGGGACCGGAGTGACCACGTTGACCCAATGACTCGACAGCCCCGGAGTGAGCAGGTTGATCGGCAGGATGATCCGGGGACGAAGCCCGGCGACAGCGGCATATCGCTGCATCATCTCCTGATACGTCAGCACCTCCGGCCCGCCGATCTCGAAGATGCGACTGACGTGAGCCGGTAGGGCGATCGCATTGACGAGGTATCGGAGCACGTCGCGAATGGCGATCGGCTGCGTCTGCTGACGTACCCAGCGCGGAGTGATCATGGCGGGGAGTCGCTCCGTCAGGTAGCGGAGCATCTCGAAACTCGCCGATCCCGAGCCGATGATCACGGCAGCCCGGAACTCGGCCGTCGGAACCCCGGATGCGCTCAGGACCTGTCCGACGTCCACCCGGGATCGCATGTGCGCGGACATCTCGTTCTCCGGGATGGCCGGAGCCAGTCCGCCGAGGTAGACGATGCGACGCAGATCGCTCTGTCGGGCGGCATCGGCGAACGTCTGGGCGATGCGATGCTCGGTCTCCTCCAGACCCGGGCCCTCCTGGATCGAGTGCAGGAGGTAGTAGGCGACGTCCATCCCCGCCAAAGCTGCCCGCACCGCAGCAGGGTCGCCGGCATCACCGGCGAGCA
>JAPLBU010000147.1 GCA_026392575.1 Actinomycetota bacterium
CCGGACTTCAACCCCGATGCCATGGACTCCGTCCAGTGGGTCATCGACGACAAGGAAGTAACGCCGGATCCGGCCGCCTCGCTCGAGGCGAACGGCGTCGGGCACAAGAGCCTGGTCCAGTTCAGCATCTGACAGGTGTGACCCACGTCGCGGTGCCCGGCAGGAAATCTGCCGGGCGCCGCGACACACTTCTTATGCGCCCCGTTCATGCGGTGAGCGCAGCGGGCAGGAGGCAACCATGACAACCGAGTACCGGGTCACGATCGAGCCGCTGGGGCGCGAGATCACCTGCCGAGACGACCAGACCATCCTCGATGCCTGCCTGCGGGCGGGCGTGTGGGTTCCGCACTCCTGCACCCACGGCACCTGCGCGACCTGCAAGGCAGAGGTCCTCGAGGGCGAGGTCAGCCATGGCGAGGCATCCTCCTTCGCATTGATGGACTTCGAGCGCGAGGAGGGCAAGACCCTCCTCTGCGTGTGCAAGCCGATGTCCGACGTGATCATCGAGGCTGACATCGAGGCCGACGACGCGATCGAGGTCCACCCGGTCAGGGATTTCCACGGCACGCTGGTGTCGATGGAGGATGTCGCACTCGACACGCGCCGCCTCATCGTCGAACTCGACCGGGACCTCGTCTTCAACGCCGGCCAGTACATGTCTCTCGTGGTCCCGGGACAGCCTGGGGTCACCCGCACGTACTCGATGGCGAGCATCCCGACCGAGCCGCGGAGGCTGGAGTTCCAGATCCGCCGCACCCCCGGCGGCCTCGCCACGGATGGCTGGGTGTTCACCACCCTCGCCGTCGGCGATCCCATCGACCTCATCGGCCCGTACGGCAGGTTCGTGCTGCGTACCGATCGCACCGAGCCGTCGGTGCTTATCGCCGGCGGTACCGGCCTCGCCCCCATCGCATCCATGATCCGGCACACCCTCGAGAACGACCTCGACGGCATCGGCCACATGACTCTCTACCAGGGTGCTCGCACGCGCGAGGGGATCTACGACGTCGAGCTGTTCCGGGCCCTCGAAGCGCCGCATCCCGACCGCTTCACCTACCGGCCCTGCCTGTCCGAGGAAGAGGCCGAGGGATTCGCGTCCGGCATGGTCACCGATGTGCTGAACGCCAATCACGAGACGCTCAAGGGCCACATCGGCTACGTCTGCGGGCCTCCGGCAATGGTCGAGGCCGCACTCAAGACCCTCATGCTCAAGCGGCTGTTCCCGCGGGACATCTACAAGGAGGAGTTCCTCGACGCCAGCGCAGCTGCATCGCAGGTTCGCTCCCCCCTCATCAAGCGCTAGGAGGCCCGGTGTCGGCGATTGATCACGTCGAGCCGTCGCATGACCTGCCGGTCACCGTCGTCGTGTCTCGTCGCCCGGCCCCTGGCATGGAAGATGCGCTGCTGCAGTGGGCCAACGGCATTGCTGCCGCTGCCAGCGTCTTCCCCGGCCACTTGAGCGCCGAGATGTATCCGCCGTCAGCGCCCGACCGCGAGGACCTGGTGATGGCGTTCTCGTTCGCGAGCGCCCAGGCACTGAGCGAGTGGGAGCACAGCAGCGTGCGCCGAGAGTGGCTGGACCGAGCCGCTCCACTCGTCGAGGGTGAGACACGTGCACACGCCGTCAGCGGCTTCGAGGGGATCTTCGCGCCGAGTGTCCATGCCAACGCGAGTCCCCCGCCGCGCTGGAAGACCGCGACGGTCATCGCCGTAGCCCTCTACCCGGCGTCACTGCTCATCAGCTGGCTGCTGGTGCCGCACCTGATGTCAGTACCGGTAGCACTGCGCGTGCTGATCACGACGGCGATCGTCGTGCCGTTCATGGTGTGGGTCGGCGTGCCGTGGCTGACCGGGCGCCTGCGCGCCTGGTTGCATCCCTAAGCCGGACGTAGCTCCTGCGACCACACCGTCAGGTCGGCGAGCACCTCCGGGATGGGGTCGACCCCGATACCCGGCCCGGTCGGCACCGACAGACCACCGTCCTGCAGGACGAACGGCTCGGTGACGTCGACCTTGTAGTACCTGTTCGACGCACTCGTGTCGCCCGGCAGGGTGAAGCCGGGGAGCGCGGCCAGCGCGAGGTTCGCCGCGCAGACGGGGATCCCCCGGCTCAGGCACAGGTCGTGGATCTCCTGGGCCGTGATGTAACCGCCGCCCCGGGCCGGCTTGATGTTGATGATCGACGTGGCCCCGAAGTGGATGGCCGAGTCCGCGGACGCGACCGAGTGGATCGACTCGTCGAGGCAGATCGGCGTCGCGCACGCCTCAGACAGCAGGACGTGGCCGTAGAGGTCCTCCTCATGCAACGGCTGCTCATGGAGCAGCAGGCCGAACTCGTCGAACGAAGCCAGGTGCGCGGCATCGGAGCGCAGGTACGCCTGATTGGCATCGGTCTGCAGGGGGATGTCGGGCCAGCGGCCACGGACGGCAGCCACCGGCTCACGGTCCCAGCCGGGCTCGATCTTCAGCTTGATCCGCCGGTAGCCGGCGTCGATGTAGCCCTCGACCTCGTCGAGCAGCTCGACGACCGACTCCGAGGTCGGGATGCCCACCGAGACGCCGCTGGGGACATGCGAGCGCCCCGCGCCGAAGTAGGCAGCAAGAGACATCGACTGCTGGCGCAGCCACACATCGGAGCGAACGGCCAACGGATCGTTGTCGTCGGAGATCTCCGAAAGCGCTGGCAGCAAGTGCCGTGTGATCACGTCGATCGCTGTGTCGCTGTACTCGTAGCTGTAGCCGGGCCACGACATGGTCACGCACTCGCCCCAGCCGTGAATGCCGTCGGATGACACTGCCTCGACAAGGATCACGTCGCGGACGACCTCGGTGCCGAAGCTCGTCCGGAAGGGCCGCACCAACGGGATGTTGAGCCGATGCAACCGGATGAGCTCGATGGTCATGGCTCCCTCTCCAGAACGTAACCGCCAGCACCGCTGACGCCAATGATGCGAAAGCCGTCGCCGAATGCTGCGACCAGTGCCTCGCGGAGTGCGATGCGCCACTGCGCTGCCGCCTCGGGGTTCACTGCACGCAGGGCAACGATGTCATCCGGGAGTTCGATCTCCAGGACATCCCGACCGGCAATGACGAGAGCGGTCGGATCGAGCGGCTCCAGTCGCCCGGCAGCGGCCGCGTACGCCCGTGGCGAGTCGATCCGCCACCAGGCGAACAGCCGGTCGGTCGGGTCGCCGCTGTTGATGCCGTCGTCCATGCTCCCGTAGAAGTCGACCTCGAACCCGTCGATCTCGACCCCCAGCTTGATCAGGTTCAGTCGGGCATTGCGACGCACCAGCGGGTCGAAGGTCCACACGATGGTGTCGATGCCGTGATCAAGTGCCCACACCCGCTGGTGCATCTTCAGCGCGGTGCCGATGTGCTGGTCGCGGTACGCATCCAGGACAGCGGCCATATGCGAGTGCAGGTGGTCGTGCCACCCCTCGCCCACCCGATGACGACCCGCGAAGGCGAGTGCGGCCGCGATGGGAACGCCATCGCGGTAGGCCGCCGACGCATACCCGCCGGCGTGCACGAGGGCCCGCATGAGGTTGCCCGGGACCTGCGTGGACCCGTCAGCGGCTGGCCAGACCACGTCGAACAGCCGACGAGCAACGTCGAGGTCGCTAACGTCGGTGAGGGCGCGCACCTGCACGCCCGCTCGTTCCTCTGCGGCCGCGAGGTCACCTTCTGGGGACGCGGAGTTCACGTACTCACCGTACCGAGATCGGGAGCAAGGCATGCCGCAGTCGGCTCTTTCGAAGCAGGCGCACGAATTGCTGCCCGCCATGCTCGACGCGGTCGAGGCGCTGGTCTGCATCGAGTCACCCACCGAGGACGCCGAGGCCTGTCGGGCGATCGCACAGGAGGCCGTGGGCATCTTCGAGGGCTGGCTGCCCGAGCCCGCACGCGTGGAGACCCATGATGGCCGTCCGGTGTGGCGATGGGGGGCCGCTCGGCCACGCATCCTCCTGCTCGGCCACCTCGACACCGTATGGCCCATCGGCTCGCTCGCACGCCTGCCGTTCTCCAATGACGGCGCTGTGCTGCGCGGGCCAGGGGTCTTCGACATGAAGGCGGGAGTGGTTCAGGGCTGGGCGGCGCTCACCCTGGCCGGGCTGGACGAGTCATCCGGCGTTGGCATGCTGCTGACGACCGACGAGGAGACCGGGTCGCACGCATCACGCGACCTGATCACCGATGCGATCACCGATGCCGAAGCGGTCCTCGTCCTCGAACCGTCCATCGACGCAGCGCTCAAGACTGCGCGCAAGGGCACCTCCTGGTACACCCTCGAATTCGAGGGACGCGCCGCGCACGCCGGACTCGATCCCGAGCGCGGCATCAACGCACTTCTGGCGGCCGCGGAGTTCGCAGGCGCCTGCGGTGCCTGGGCCGACGCCGACGCGGGCACCACGATCACGCCGACCCTCCTCCACTCCGGCACCACGGCAAACACCGTTCCTGCGCAGGCCAGTCTCACCCTCGACGTCCGGGCGTGGTCGTGGGCCGAGCAGTCCCGCGTCGACCATGCCGTGCGGGCCTGGCGCCCGTCCGTAAACTCCGCCGGCATCTTCGTCCTCGGCGGGATCGATCGCCCGGCCATGGAGGAGTCGTCCTCCGGCACCCTCTTCGCCCTCGCCCAGGCGGCGGCGGTCACCCTCGGCCTCCCGCCCATCGAGGGCCGGTCGGTGGGAGGCGCGAGCGACGGCAATCTGACCGCCGCCGCGGGCATCGCGACCCTGGACGGCCTCGGCGCGGTCGGCGATGGCGCGCATGCCGACCATGAGTGGGCCAGCGTGCCGGCCATGGCTGACCGGGCGGCCCTGCTCGCCGAACTCCTGCAACGACTGCTAGCCAACTGACCCAGCCACGATGACGGATCGTCCGCGTTCGCGGACAGGTCCGGCCACCGCGTAACATCAGGCGGTGACCGACGGCCCCCTGATCGTGCAGAGCGACAAGACGCTCCTCCTCGAAGTCGATCACGCTGACGCCGCCGAATGCCGCAAGGCGATCGCCCCATTCGCCGAACTCGAGCGGGCGCCGGAGCACATCCATACCTACCGACTGACACCGCTCGGACTCTGGAATGCCCGCGCTGCTGGCCACGATGCCGAGCAGGTCGTCGACACCCTGCTGCGGTACTCCCGCTATCCCGTACCGCATGCCCTGCTGATCGACGTCGCCGAAACCATGTCGCGCTACGGCCGCCTGCAGGTGAGCAACCATCCCGTCCACGGCCTCGTGCTGCAGGCCATCGACCCTGCGGTCCTCGAAGAGGTGCTGCGCAGCAAGAAGGTCTCTCCGCTTCTCGGCGCGCGGCTCGATGAGACAACCGTGGCCGTGCACCCCAGCGAACGCGGCCACCTGAAGCAGGCACTCGTCAAGCTCGGCTGGCCGGCGGAGGACGTCGCCGGCTACGTCGACGGCGAGCGCCACCTGATCGGCCTCAAGGCGGAGGACTGGCAGCCCCGGCCATACCAGACGGAGGCCGCAGAGGGCTTCTGGCACGGCGGCTCCGGGGTCGTCGTCCTGCCCTGCGGATCGGGCAAGACCATCGTCGGCGCCCTGGCCATGGCCCTCGCCCAGGCCACCACCCTCATCCTCGTCACGAACACCGTGGCCGCCCGCCAGTGGCGCGACGAACTGCTGCGCCGCACGACCCTGACCGCCGACGAGATCGGCGAGTACTCGGGCGCACGCAAGGAGATCCGGCCCGTCACGATCGCGACCTATCAGGTCATGACGACGAAGCGGCAGGGCATCTACCCGCACCTCGAGGTCTTCGACTCCCGCGACTGGGGGCTGATCATCTACGACGAGGTGCACCTGCTCCCCGCGCCGATCTTCCGATTCACCGCCGATATTCAGTCACGTCGCCGACTGGGCCTCACCGCGACCCTCGTGCGCGAGGACGGCCGCGAGAGCGATGTGTTCTCACTCATCGGCCCCAAGCGCTACGACGCGCCCTGGAAGGACATCGAGAACCAGGGCTACATCGCACCCGCCGACTGCATCGAGGTGCGCGTCACGCTCCCCGATGGCGATCGCATGACGTACGCGATGGCAGAGCCCGAGGATCGCTACCGGCTGTCGGCGTCCGCTCCCGAGAAGATCCGCATCACCGAGGAGATCGTCAAGCGGCACGCGGACGAGCGCGTCCTTGTCATCGGCCAGTACCTCGACCAGCTGGCTGAACTCGGCGAGCACCTCGACGCTCCCGTCATCACCGGCGCGACGCCCGTGCGCGAGCGGGAGCGCTTGTTCGAGAGCTTCCGTCCGTCAGGGTGAGACGCGAGTCCTCGTCGTGAGCAAGGTGGCCAACTTCTCGGTCGACCTGCCCGAGGCGGGCATAGCGATCCAGGTGAGCGGCACCTTCGGATCACGCCAGGAGGAGGCCCAGCGGCTAGGCCGGGTGCTTCGCCCCAAGGCCGACGGCCGCGCAGCGCACTTCTACTCGATCGTCACGCGCGACACGGTCGATGCCGACTTCGCTCAGCACCGGCAGCGCTTTCTCGCCGAACAGGGCTACGCCTACCGGATCATCGACGCCGAGGATATTCACGCCGGATCATGGGACGTGCCGGAGCCAGGCTAGGCGGGCACGCCCGACATGGTCGCAGCCACATCACGCAGGGTCTCATCGTCAACAACGTCAAGCATCAGATGCAGGCGCAGACGTCGGTCGACCACATCGTCGAGCACGAATGCTCCCTCATGCACCACGGCCTGGACGACATCCGCATGCGTGTACCCCGGGGCATTCACCAGCGGCAGTGCCAGTTGCGGATCATCGGCGACAAGTGCCGCGACTTCCGCATCGCGGGTGTCGACCAGTGGGATCGTCTGGGTGATGCACTCGCGCCGTGGCAGACCCGACTCCGTCAGGACGGTGTCGACGAGGTCACGTGCCATGACCCGGTAGGTCGTCCACTTGCCCCCGACGATCGCGAGCACGCCGGGTGCGACACGGGCGATGCGATGCTCGCGCGTAACCTTCGCCGTGTTGCCACCCACCGCCTGGTCGCGCACCAGTGGCCGGAGGCCCGCGAAGGTGTACGTCACGTCTTCAGCGGTCACGGGATGCGCCAGCACGCCGCAGAGCAGACCGAGCAGGTATTCCACGTCGTCGACCGTCGGCTCGACCGCATCGGGATCGCCCAGCCATTCCGTGTCCGTCGTGCCGACGAGCCAATGGGTGGGTGTGGGAATGACGAAGAGCACACTCTTGCCCGTCGGAATGATCAGCGCCGTCTCACCGTCGATGGCGGTGCGCGGCAGGCGAAGGTGGACGCCCTTCGACCGGGTTACGGCGACAGCATCAGCGGCCCCCGTGAAGATCGCAGAGGCCTCGGGCGCCCACACGCCGACGCAGAGCGCAATGCATCGTGCGGAGACGGTGAAGGACTCGCCGGTGAGTTCGTCGCGCAACCGCACGCGGTGCACACCGTCCGATGTGGCGCTCTCCTCGCCGATCAAGGCCACGTGCGTTGCGACATGCGCGCCGCGCTCAGCTGCCGTGCGCGCGATGGCCACCGCGAGACGCGCGTCGTCCATCTGCGCGTCGTAGTACTGAATGGCTCCGATCAGTGAGTCGGGGCGCAGGTCAGGGAACTGAGCGAGGGCCTTCGTCTTCGACAGGTGACGGTGACGCGGCAGGACACCTGAGCCGGCCAGCACGTCGTATGCCAGCAGACCGGCCCCGATGTAGGCCCGCTCCCACACGCGATGGTGCAGCGGCAGCATGAACGGCAGCGGCCGCACCAGATGCGGCGCCAGGGTGGTGAGCAGCAGTTCGCGCTCGCGCAGCGACTCGCGTACCAGCGCCACATTGCCCTGCTGGAGATAGCGCAACCCACCGTGGACGAGCTGCGATGACCTGCTGCTGGTGCCGCCCGCAATATCGCCCTTGTCGATGAGCCCCACCCGCAGCCCGCGCGATGCCGCATCGAGGGCCGTGCCGGTACCCGTGGCACCTGCGCCGACGACCAAGAGGTCGATGACCTCGTCTTGCATCGCCTGCATCGCCGCTGCGCGGCTGGTCCGGCTCAGCGAACTGGTCATGGTGACATCTCCCCCACCAGTATGCGCGCGATCACTGATGACGAGGCCGCATCGCGAAGCGGCCGGCGACGTCGAAGCTGAAGTCGTCGACCGTGCCGATGCCGGGCAGCGGCAGGTGGACGGTGCCGAGCGATGCTGAGCCCTTCACTGCAATCTCTGCCATCGGATCACCCTCCGGACCGCAGGGGGTCACCGCGAGCGTGAGCTCGACATCGACGGAGCCGGCCTTGGCATGACCGGTGACCTGCCAGGGAACCGCGGACGCAGG
>JAPLBU010000187.1 GCA_026392575.1 Actinomycetota bacterium
CCGTCCGTGTCGAACTCGAGCGCGACCCGCAGTGTGGCCAGCGGGTTTCGTAACTCGTGACCGGCATCAGCGACGAACTGACGCGTCGTCTTGGACTGCATGTGCAGACGGACGATGAGGTCGTTGAGCGTCCGACCCAGCAGTTCGATCTCGTCGCCTGTTGGCTGAACGGTGAGAACCCCATCATCCACACTCGTCATCTGCTCGGCCTGCTCCCGCAGGAGTTCGACGGACCGGAGTGCCCGGCCAACCGCGAGCCACAGCGCGACCCCGACAGCGAGAAGCACGAGCGGCAGCACAATCGCCAAGACGATGAGAACACCCTTCTGCACGCTCTGAACCGGCTGGAGGCTCGCCGCCACACAGGTGGTCATAGGGCCACTAGGAGTCTGGGACACCCCGACCAGCGTGAAATAGCCCGACGGCTGGGTACAGAGATCCTGATCGGCCCGGAGCCCGGGCGTCGACGCGATCCCCCCGCCCGTCGACGACTTCACCAGCACCGCGACGGGACTCGCGACCTCGACCGCTTCAAGATCGAAGCTCCCAGCCTCGGCGGAGGCAAGCTGCTCTGTCACCTCTGCGAGACGGGTCGCGACGATCTCCTCGACCGACGAATAGGCGATCCGGGAGACCAGGACGTAGGCGGCAGCGCCCAGAACCACACCGAACACCAACATGGCCGTGACCGCGCCGGCAACCGCCCGAGCGCGCACACTGCGTGGTTTCACTCGCTTGCCGCGTCGGTCGCCGCGAGTCGGTAACCGACTCCCCGAACGGTCTGGATCATGGGCACGCCCAACTTCTTGCGCACCTGCATCACGCAAACCTCGACCGAGTTCGGGTCGAGCTCCGGCTCCTCCCAGACCTCGTCGAGGAGCTCTTGCTTGCTGACGACTTCGTCAACTCGCTGCGCGAGATACGTCAGTACGGCATATTCGCGCGCCGTCAGTTCGACATCCCGACCAGCCACCTGGCATCGGTGCTTGCGTGGCTCCAAGCACAGCGTCCCGACGGTGAGCACCTGCGATGACGCATCTCCGCGGCGTCGCAGCAGTGCGTTCATGCGCGCCAGCAACACCACCGTGCTGAACGGCTTGGTCACGTAGTCATCGACCCCGAGGTCGAATGCGTCGGCCTCGTCGTACTCGCCGTCCTTGGTCGTGAGCATCAGCACCGGTGTCCCGACCCCCTTCAGACGCATCGCCTCGACGACCCGATAGCCGGAGAGCCCCGGCAGCATCAGGTCCAGCAGCATCAGGTCGAAACCACCCGATGTCGCCTTCGCCAGTGCCGCGTTGCCATCGTGAACGACCGTGCAGGCGTACCCATGCCGCTCGAGCCCTTGCCGGAGGGCCTCGGCCAGTCGCACCTCGTCGTCGGCGATGAGGATGCGCGGCCGAGGGTTCACATCTGAAGTGTGCCTCAGGACGGCAATAGGGCCGCATAGTCGACTCAGTCAGCGCTCAGGTTCCCCGTGGCACGCTCGACACATGACTGAGAAGAACGCTGGATTGAAGCTCTGGAAGACACGCTCGACCCAGGTCGGCTGGGTCCTCCTCCCCCTGCGGGTCTTCCTCGGCGTCACGATGGTCTACGCAGCGCTGCTCAAGTTCTTCGACCCGGCGTACCTGGACCCGAACTCGCCAAACGGCGTGCAGCAGCAGATGCTGGCCTCGGCCGCCACCAGTCCGATCTCATTCATCGTCAACATGACGGCGGACCACGCTGCGGTATTCGGCCTCACGATCGCCTTCGGCGAACTCGCCGTCGGTCTAGGTGTCCTGCTGGGACTGTGGACGAGGATTGCCGCAATCGGCGGGTTCCTGCTCAGCCTGTCGTTCCTCCTTACCGTGAGCTGGGGAACCTCGCCCTACTTCTTCGGGCCCGACATTGTGTTCATGTTCGCGTTCACCCCTCTGATGATCGGCGGCGACGGCGGCGTCTGGTCCCTGGCAACGTTTATCCGTCGTGGCACCCGCAAGCGAATGCGTCTGGCCAACCCCGCTCCGGCGAACGAGTCGGAGCGCGTGAGCTCCGATGTGGATCGGCGCGTCCTCCTTCGCACCGGAGCCACAGCGGCCGTCATCGGCGTCGGCGCCCTGATCATCGGCGGCATCGGCCGCGCGAGTGCTGGCTCAACATCGACGGATGCGGCGACCGCAGCTCCCTCCGCTGGCGCGGCTCCGGCCGTCCCCACCGGAGCCACGGCAGCGACCGCCGTGTCCACGACGACCAAGCCGGCAGGCGGCATCAAGATCGCCAAGACAAGCGCCATCCCCGTTGGCGGCGTAAAGGCCTTCACCGACCCGAAGACCAAGGCGCCGGCCTACCTCCTGCAGCCGAAGAAGGGCACCTTCCTCGCCTACAGCGCGGTCTGCACGCATCAAGGCTGCACCGTCGGATTCGATCAACCGAGCAACCAGTTTGCCTGCCCGTGTCACGGTGCACGATTCGACGGGACCACTGGCGACGTGCTGCGTGGACCGGCTCGCACCCCGCTGGCCAAGATCAACGTCGTCGCGTCCGGCGGCAACGTCTACGTCGTCTGACGCGTCACTCCAGCGGCATGATGCCGGTGCGACCGCGGTTCGCGGCGAACAGTCCCACGAGCATCGCGACGAACGTCACGAGGTAGACCTGACCGGTGACCGCTTCCGCCATGGCGAGCAGGCGACCGAAATCCGTCGTTGCCGTCATGTCGCCGTAGCCGGTGGTCGTGATCGTGGTCAGGCTGAAGTACATGTACGTCATGGTTGGCTGCACGTTGCCGAAGAAGGGTTTCGGCATCGATGCTGCCAGTGTCAGGAACATGTAGAAGAACGCGATCGGCAGCAGCAGGTACCCGGAGATAGCTCCCAGCAGCGTGCCACGCGTGACTTCGCGGTGCTGGATCAGTCGCCGAACGACCGCAATGGGCGCAAGGATCGACAGAGCGACCACGAGTACGGGTGCGGCCCTGGAAGGAGTGGGAGCCCGATCCGAGATGGTCGCGATGAACGCCAGGGACCCGACGCCAACCACGACGAAGATCACCACGATGTCGGCCAGGCGTTGCCACCAACGAGCGAGTCCGGACGCTCGCAGAGCCAGCAGCAGGGTCGAGCCGACCAATAGCGATGCCACCGTCGCTTCCCAACGCCCGGATGCGCCGTCTACGTGTGGGCCGATGTCCACCAGCGAGAGGATGACCAGCGACGCCACGGTGACGGTGAGCAGCAGGCCGAAGTGGTCGAGCAGCCGCGACTTGTCGTCGAAGATCGGCTTGCGTGTCGGCCTGCGCACGTCGGACGTCCCTTGTTCGTAACGGTGTCGGCCCCATCCTTCCCGACGCAGCCCCCCACGGCCAGCGTCACGCCTGCCCGGGCGACGATTCCCGATACGCAACGACCGCCTCGACCGTCGTGCGCACGCCCAACACGTCACGCGCCTGCGACATCCGGCGATCGGCCGTCCGCCGGGAGATGTGCAACTGAGAGGCAGCCGAGCCCAGACTCTGGCCGGCGGCCAGCAGAACCAGTAGCTCCTCACACTCCGAGGGCAGCGGTGGCAGCGCAGCCCCGGCGGGAGCCAGGCGCACCTCGCCGGATCCGAGGCGACGCAGATCGGAGTAGAGGGCATCGAACAGCGGATCGCCGTCCGCGACGGATGCGATGACCGTATGACCGTGAGCAGCGTCAAGGACCGCCGCCGCAGCTTCACTTTCGGACGCGACGACTCGAACCACGCCCGGTCCATCCGAACCGGAGATGGTGGATGCAGCCGAGATGCGACTATCTGCACCCAGGCGATCACGTGCATTCGACAGGACACGTCGGACGGTCGGTCGGCCCACGCCGAGGCGTCGGGCAATCTCCGCCAGCGACTGCCCCTGCGCAACGAGGTCGAGAACCTGCCGCTCGCGCTCGGTGACGAGGCCGGATCGATCGAGCGCGCGCGGCGCCGCCCGAACCACACCCGCAAGTCGAAGTGACCGGCGGATGCGGGTGAGCAGCGCCGCCAGACCAGCCCGCATCGACTCTTCCTCCACGGCGAGCAGAGCAGCCACGGCTGTCGGATCGCCAGCAAGGCGGCGCGCTTCAGCTGCACCCCACCGCGCTCGCATCGACGGGAAGTACCAGCGCCCGGACATCTGCTCCGCTGCCTGATCGAGGACCGCCACGGCCCTAGCCGCGTCGGTGTCCAAGAGAGCGACACCCGTGGCCTCAGTGAGGAAACCGACGTAGGTGTCCGGCACCTCGTCAGTGGACACCGGTACCGACGGTAGGCCGAGGTCACGACGTGACCATGCGTCCAACGGAACGACCATCGCGGCCAGCAGCCGATCGGGGCTGTCTGCGCCAAGCGGGGCGAACAATGCCAGCGCTTCCGCGGGGCGGCCCGACCAGAAGGTGCTCGCACCCGCCGTGAATCGCTCCAGGCGGGCCTGCAGCCAGTCCTCCTCCTGCGCGTCGCTCCACCACAGTGCGATCAGTCGCTCGGCCTCCGCTAGCAGTCCAAGGTCGACCAGCGCGGCAATACGCGTGGTGCGAGCCTGATCCCTGGTGAGCAGGTCAACGACGACGGAATCGACGGAATCGAGCCTGCGCAAGCACGCCGGGTAGTCACCGGCCTGAAGAAGGAGGTTCGCCGCAGCGGCCTGGAACTGGGCCTGCCACTCACCGAGGCCCAAGGCGCCAGCGCGATCAGCCATCTGCGATGCGAGCGCGAGTCCCTGATCCCTGTCGCCACCCGTCTCGTGCCAGACGATCTCGTTGTTGGCGCAGCGCATCTCCGTGTCCACGTCGCCTTCATCGGCCGCCGCAACGCGTCCCCGCGCGAAGTACCCGGCCGCGGCGGCCAGGTCGGCACGCAGGTAGCACAGGATTCCCTCCGCATTGAGCACGGCCGCGCGTCCACGCCCGGCCCTCAGCGCCCGCTGCTCAGCATCGCCGAGCAGCGAGGCATGGTCGTCCCGCACGCCGTCCGCGCCAGCCTCGCCACGGACGACCTCGACCGCCAGCGCCGCTGCCAGCGCATCGTCGACATCAACGGCAATCGCCAAACCCCGTCGAGCACATACCGATGCCTCGTCAGCCTCGGCGGCATGCGAATGGGCCCGGGCCCTGACGAGGTCGCAGCGGGCCTGATCCCTCGGTGTCATGTCGCCGCCGGCCGCATCGATGGATGCCATGGCATCCACGACATCGGCATACCTGCCAGCGGCAGCGAGTTCTTCGGCCGCATCGAGCAGGAAGCCCACGCCACCCGCATGCGCGGCCCGCGCGGCGATACTCAGGTGACTGGCCCGTTCGCCGGGAGTGGACGCCACCTCGGCCGCAGCGAGCGCCGAGCGCAGCGCGGCCTCGTCATCTCCGCCCGCGAGCCAGTGCCGAGCCGCCTCGCCCGGGTCCTCGCATTGCAGGGCCAGCACGCGATGGGCGTCGGCGATCGCATCGGCATCCGAGCCACGGATGACCGCATCGCCCAGCAAGGCATGCCGGATGCGGACGGTTCCGTCCGTCAGATCGGTTGCGATCCCCGCTCGGATCAGAGCCGCGGAATCTGGGCCGGCTGTGACCGGCCGACCGGCCAGCGCAAGACGCAGCGCCTCCGTCGCAATGGCCTCAG
>JAPLBU010000170.1:0-4206 GCA_026392575.1 Actinomycetota bacterium
CGCGTCGGCGATCCTGGTGACCCGGGTCGGACCCACCATCGCGCTGGTCTCCGTGGCCGGCGTGGTGCTGCTCACTGCCACGGTCCTCGCCGCGAGCGGTGTCGGGCCGGGTGCCTGGTGGCTCGCCGCGACGACGCAGCCCATCTACCTCGTGGTGCTCATGCTCACCGGCCTGCTGGCGCTGCTCGGTGGCTGGGCGCTGAATCGGCCCGCGGAGCAGGTCGTCCGGCCGGGTCGCACGATCCGGGTGCCGCGCGCGCCTTTCGCGGCCCTCCTCGTCGTCATGCTGGCGGGGGTGAGCCGCTCGGTCATGGCCCGCAGCATGCTGGTGACCGCCGTGCTCACGCCACTGCTCGTCCGCAGCGGAGGCCAGGTCGTCACGGCAAGCATCGCGTTCTTCGTCACCGCCGCCGCCGCCGCCGTGCTGGGTGCCAATGGCTTCGCCTACGACGGCGGGGCGGCGGTGTGGCTGCTCGGCAAAGCCTCGCGCTGGCAACTGCTGACCGCTCGCGTCATCACGACAGCGATCTGGTCCTTCCTCCTCGCGCTCGTCGCCGTGGCGAGTGCTGCCCTCGTCGGTGCGGCCCCACCGCTGGACCTGGTCCCTCAACTCGTCCTCGTGGCGATCGCGGCAGCAGCGGCCGGTCTCGTCCCGTCGGTACGGCGACCCGCCACCACCGACTTCGACTCCTTCCGGGCCCAGCCGGCCCCGGTGGCGTCCGCCATCGGCACCCTGAGCCGATCCGTCGGGATGACGGTCCTCGTGCTGGCGGTCCCGCTGCCGTGGGCTTTTTTGGCCGTCGCGGCATATCTCGCGATCGCGATGCTGCATGCCCGACGGATCCTGCGTGACCCGCTCGAACTCGCCTCCCTCGCCTAGCCAGCGAGCCAGACCCGGGGATCGGCCACCGCTACCCCCCTCGAGTGGGGTTGAATGCCACGTAGTCCACATCGAGGAGACGTCATGGCCAGGCATCAGCCGCTCACCCCCGAAGCACTGCGCCGGGAAGTGGACGAGGGCACCATCGACACCGTGGCCGTCGCCATCACGGACATGCAGGGTCGACTGCAGGGCAAGCGCATCGACGCCGACTACTTCGTCGAGGAAGTGATGACCGGCCACACCGAGGGCTGCAACTACCTGATGGCCGTCGATGTCGACATGAACACGGTCGACGGATACGCCATGTCGTCCTGGGACAGCGGCTACGGAGACATGGTCATGCGTCCCGATCTGGCCACTCTCCACCGCAACCCCTGGCAGCCCGGCACCGTCGGTGTGCTGTGCGATCTGGAGACAGAGCAGGGCGATCCGGTGGCCCCGTCGCCGCGACAGATCCTGCGCAAGCAGGTCGACCGTCTGCGTGACGCCGGATACGGCGCATTCGTCGGCACCGAGCTCGAGTTCATCCTCTTCCAGGACAGTTACGAGGAGGCGTGGATGTCGGGGTACCGCGACCTCACCCCCGCGAACCTCTACAACGTCGACTACTCCATGCTCGGCACCGCGCGCGTCGAGCCACTGCTGCGCCGGATCCGGCTGGCGATGGCGGGCGCGGGCATGGTCGTCGAGAGCGCCAAGGGCGAGTGCAACCTCGGCCAGCATGAGATCGCGTTCAAGTACCAGGACGCCCTGCGCACGTGCGACAACCACGTCATCTACAAGAACGGCTCGAAGGAGATCGCGGCGCAGGAGGGCATGGCGCTGACCTTCATGGCGAAGTACGACCAACGCGAGGGCAACTCCTGCCACATTCATCTGTCCTTCCGAGGAAACGACGGCGGCATGGTGATGGCCGACCACGACGATGCCGAACAGGGGCTCTCCGATGTCGGCCGCGCCTTCATCGCCGGCCAGCTCGCGCACGCCCGCGAACTCACCCTCATGTTCGCGCCGCAGATCAACTCCTACAAGCGCTACGTACCGGGCTCGTTCGCGCCGACTGCCATCCGATGGGGACGCGACAACCGCACGTGCGCGTTCCGGCTCGTAGGCCACGGCCAGTCGCTGCGGCTGGAGAATCGCCTCCCCGGTGGCGACGTGAACCCCTATCTCGCGGTCGCCGGAATGGTGGCTGCCGGCCTGGACGGCATCGAGCGCAACCTCCCGCTGGAGGATGCGTTCGTCGGGAATGCCTATGCCGACGACTCGCAGCGCGTTCCATCATCAATGGGTGAGGCGCTGGCTGCCTGGGAGTCATCCACCTGGATCCGGGAGACATTCAGCCAGGAGGTCCAGGACCACTACACGAACATGGCCCGCATCGAGCTCGCCGACTACGGGCGTACCGTCACCGACTGGGAGCGGTATCGCAGCTTCGAACGGCTGTAGCAGAGCCCGCACCGATCTCCCACCACACCCGCACGCCGACGGCTCAGGAGCAGACATGCACGACGTCATCAACCCGGCGACCGAGCAGGTCGTCGCCACCGTTCCTTCCACCGATGCTGAGGGCACTGACGCAGCGATCGCGCGCGCACACGAAGCCTGGCCCGCATGGCGCGCCCTTGCTCCTGGGGATCGCGCGAACCTGCTGCGCGCCTTCTCCGACAAGGTCCGCGACCATGTCGAGGAGCTCGCCCTGCTCGAGGTGGCCAACTCCGGGCACACGATCGGCAACGCACGGTGGGAGGCGAACAACGTCGCCAACGTGCTCGCCTACTACGCGGGCGCACCCGAGCGGATGTTCGGTCGGCAGATCCCCGTCGCGGGCGGCCTCGATGTGACATTCAAGGAGCCGGTCGGCGTCGTCGGCGTCATCGTGCCGTGGAACTTCCCGATGCCCATCGCCAGCTGGGGCTTCGCGCCTGCCCTGGCCGCTGGCTGCACCGTTGTTCTCAAGCCCGCCGAGCTCACGCCGCTGACCGCGATCCGACTCGGCGAACTCGCGCTGGAGGCCGGCATCCCAGAGCACGTGTTCACCGTCATCCCGGGCAAGGGCTCCGTCGTCGGCCAGCGCTTCGTCGAGAACCGGCTCGTCCGCAAGATCGTCTTCACCGGCAGCACGGCGGTCGGGGAGCGGATCATGGCGGGCGCAGCGCCGCAGATGAAACGGGTCACCCTGGAGCTGGGCGGCAAGAGCGCCAACGTCATCTTCGCGGACGCCGATCTCGAGAAGGCCGCGGCGACCGCGCCCTACGGCGTATTCGACAACGCTGGCCAGGACTGCTGCGCCCGCTCGCGCATCCTCGTGCAGCGCACGGCTTTCGATCGGTTCATGGAGCTGTTCGAGTCGGCCGTCAAGGGCGTCGTCGTCGGCGATCCGTCGCTGGAGGCAACCGAGATGGGGCCACTCATCTCCCGCACCCAGTTCGACAGCGTCGCCGCCTACGTTCCCGACGGTGCCTCCGTCGCGTTCCGCGGCAGTTGCCCCGACGGCCCAGGGTTCTGGTTCCCCCCCACGGTGCTCGCGCCCGTGGCATCCACGGCGGTCGCCTTCCAGGAGGAGATCTTCGGCCCCGTCGTCACGGTCACTCCGTTCGACGACGAGGCGGACGCGATCCGGCTAGCGAACGATTCGGAGTACGGGCTGTCCGGCTCGATCTGGACACGCGACGTCGGCAAGGCCATCCGCGTCTCACGCGGCATCGACGCGGGCAACCTGTCGGTCAACTCGCACTCGTCCGTGCGCTACTGGACCCCGTTCGGCGGCTTCAAGCGCTCCGGGCTCGGTCGCGAGCTCGGACCCGATGCCCTCGACGCCTTCACCGAGACGAAGAACGTCTTCATCAGCACCGAGGACTAGCCCCCCGTTCCGAACTAGCGGTCGCGGTACCGGACTGCGGCCGCGACGAAGGCCGACACCATCGGCAGGTCCGCTTCGCGCCGATCGGGGTGCTCCGGATGCCACTGCACGCCCAGACAGAAGGCCGCCGTGGGGTCCTCGCAGGTCTCGATCGTGCCGTCGGGCGCCCGCCCACTGACGACGAGGTCACCTGGCGAGTCCACCGCCTGGTGATGTGACGAGTTCACCGTCACGGGTTCGGTGCCGAAGATCGATGCCGCGAGCGAGCCGCCGGTGAACGTCGCTCCGTGCTCGACGAACGTCCCCGGTCGCTCGCGGTGCACGAGCGTGCCGTCGACGTCCGGAAGATTCTGGATGAGCGTGCCCCCGTGCGCGATGGCCATCACCTGGAGACCACGGCAGATCCCCAACACGGGCATCCCCCGTTCGCGAGCGCGACGGTAGAGGGCGAGCTCAGACT
>JAPLBU010000170.1:4226-4700 GCA_026392575.1 Actinomycetota bacterium
CTCGTCGCGCGTGGTGCGCGGCACGTCCGCGGTGTCGTGCGGCTCGGCACCGTAGCGACGGGAGTCAACATCGGCGCCGCCGACGAGGGCAAGGCCGTCAAGTCGATCCACCGCGGCAGGGTCATTGCCGGGCGGGAGGAGGACGACGGTGGCGCCGGCAACCTGAAACAGGTCGCTGTACCACTGCGGCAGCAGCGTGGCGGGCAGCTCCCAGGCACCCCAGCGGGCAGGTTCGAGGTAGCACGACAGGCCGATGACAGGAGCAGGCATGACCTAAGTCTGCCAGTCGGCCCGCCGCCCGACTGCGCGCTGCGGTTCAATGGCGACTCAGGAAGAGGGAGGAACCGATGGCCAGGCTCACGATGGGCGATGTCGAGTTCGAGATCGAGAAGAAGGCCATCGACACGATCATGGTCGCATTCGCCGACGGTCAGGGTCGCCTCGTCGCTATGCGCGTGACCACCGACCACTTCA
>JAPLBU010000170.1:4718-7461 GCA_026392575.1 Actinomycetota bacterium
CCCGAGTCGGGGTACCGCGACCTGCTCCTCCGCGTGGATCCGACGACGTTCTTTCGGATGCCCTGGCAGCCCGGCACGATCGGGGTGCTGGGGGACCTTGAGTTCGCCGACGGCACTGCGGTGACGATGGCGCCGCGGACAGTGCTGAGGCGACAGGCCAAGCGCATCGAGACGGCCGGCTACACGGCCAGCCTCGGTTCGGAACTGCAGTTCACCCTGATCACACCAGAGCCCGCCACCGGCGGAAATCACCTCGCGTCCCGGTCCGCCCGACTCGAACCCACGCTGCATCAGATCCGGCGCAGCCTGAGCGAGATGCCCGTTGAGATCGCCGGAACGTCCGGGCTGCAGGGACCGGGGCAGTACGAAGTGGTCCTGCTTCCCGGCGATCCACTGCAGGTATCCGACGGTGCAGTGCTGTCCAGGTCTGCCATCAAGGCCATCGCCACCCTGGAGGGACAACGTGCAACGTTCATGGCCGCCCCTGGCGAGAGTGCAGGCACAGGCGCGGTGAACATCTCGCTGCGTGGCCAGCGCGGTGGCTCCCCGCTCGCCGATCGCTACGGTGAGGCGGGCCTGTCCGAGGTTGGCAAGGCCTTCGTGGCCGGGCTGCTCCTGCACGCCACTGAGCTGTGTGTCCTCTACGCCCCCAACGTCAACTCCTACCGACGATTCGGCAGCGATCCGTTCTCACCCAGCGCCCTGACCTGGGGCGATGACAACCGCACATGCGCGGTCCGCGTTGTGTCGTCGGAGAGTGCGCTGCGCATCGAGAATCGCATCCCGGGCAGTGACGCCAACCCGTACCTCACGGCGGCCGCGACGATTGCTGCCGGACTGGACGGCATCACCCATCAGGCCAAGGTCCCGCCTGTCGTGAGCCCGACCGCGGACCCCCTGCCCACATCGCTTGCCCAGGCCGTTGCCGTCTGGGCGGAGTCCGCATGGGTGCTCGAGACATTCGGCGCCGACGTGCAGAGCCACTACGCCACGATGGCGCGCATTGAAATCGAGGCTGCTGGAGCCAGTGCCGACCTCGACTGGGAGCGCGAGCGCTATCTGGACGGCTGCTAGGCCCGCTCGGTCGACGGTACGGGACCCGTGGACGAGCGCACCACCAGCTCCGGACGGAACACGAACTCATCGCGCGGAGCAGGTGTGCCGTTGATGCCGTCGATGAGTGCCTGCACGGCTGCGGTTCCCATGGCAGACACAGCCTGGCGAACGGTGGTCAGGGGCGGATCGGTGAAGGCGATGAGCCGGGAGTCGTCGTAGCCGACGACGGACACGTCCTCAGGCACCCGCAGACCGCGCTGCCGGATGGTACGGATCGCACCGAGGGCCATCAGGTCCGAGCCGCACACGATGGCCGTCACACCACAGCCCAGTAGGTGGTGTGCTGCCGCCTGCCCGCCCTCGACGGCGAACAGCGAGTGCGACACCAGGCCGGCTGCCTCATCGGCAGAGATGCCGGTGAGGCGCGTCATGGCATCGATGAACCCGGCACGCTTGCGCACCACAGGGACGAAGCGCCCGGGGCCGACCGCGAGGCCGATTCGACGGTGACCCATGGATGTCAGGTGCGTGACAGCGAGATCCATCGCCGCGGCATCGTCGTCGGAGATGAACGGCGCATCGATGCCCTCCGCGTACCCGTTGACCAGCACGATGGGCAGGCCACGCTCGACGAGTGCGTTGTACGGCCCGTGCTCGGCCGTCACATCGGCGTGCATTCCCGACACGAAGACGATGCCGGCGACACCGCGGTCGAGCAGGAGTTCGACGTACTCGTCCTCCGTCACGCCGCCAGGCGTCTGCGTGCAGAGGACGGGCGTGTAGCCATGTTGAGCAAGCAAGGTCTCCATGACCTGCGCGAATGCCGGGAAGATCGGGTTCTCGAGTTCGGGGACGACGAGGCCCACGAGTCCAGACCGGCCGCGGAGTCGAATGGGCCGCTCGTATCCGAGCACGTCGAGGGCCGTCAGGACTGCTTGACGCGTGGCCGGCGAGACACCGGGACGGTCATTGAGGACCCGGGAAACGGTCGCTTCGGAAACCCCCGCCTGTTCGGCGATGTCAGACAGCCTCGCGCGTGGGTTCTCGCTCACGTCGTCAGCCTATGGCCCACGCGCACGGCGACCATGAAAGGCTGCCACTGTGCGACTCACCGGCAGCCTCAGCGAGCCCGAACTCGCGTTCCTGCCGTGGGCAACCCCGCTGGAGGAGTGGCCCGACGATCTCGTCGTGGCGCTGCCCCGCGGCATCTCCCGACACATCGTGCGCTTCGTCCGCATGAACGGCGTCGTCTACGCCGTCAAGGAAGTCGAGGAGCACTACGCCGAGCGCGAGTACGAGCTGCTCTTCGACCTGGTTCGCCGGGGCCTGCCGACCGTCGAGCCCGTCGGCATCGTGCTCGATCGGGTGGCAGAGGATGGCGAGCCCCTGCCCGCGGCACTCATCACCCGCCATCTGGAGTTCTCCCTCCCCTACCGCACCCTGTTCTCGTCGAGCCTGCGACTGGAGACGGCGAACCGCCTCCTCGATGCGCTGACGGTCCTGCTCGTCCAGCTCCACCTCGCCGGGTTCTCGTGGAACGACTGCTCACTGTCGAACACCCTGTTCCGACGCGATGCCGGTGCCTTCGCCGCGTACCTCGTCGATGCGGAGACCGGTGAAATCCATCCGACCCTGTCTGCCGGGCAGCGCAGGTACGACCTCGCGACGGCTGCCACCACTGTGGCGG
>JAPLBU010000170.1:7482-14369 GCA_026392575.1 Actinomycetota bacterium
CTTCAGGCCGGTGGCCGGCTCCACGAGGGCATCGATCCGATCGTCACGGGCGTCAGCCTCCGCACGCGCTACGACCGCCTGTGGGAGGAGATCACCGGCCCCCTCGTCATCACTCGACAGGATCGGTACCCACTCGAAGCCCGGGTGCGTCGGCTCAACGGACTTGGGTTCGACGTGGCCGAGCTGCAGGTGAGCACGCAGGAGGATGGCGAGCACATCACCGTCACACCGAAGGTCGTCGACGCCGGCCACCACACGCGCCGTCTCATGCAGTTGACCGGGCTCGACGTCGAGGAGAACCAGGCCCAGCGGCTGCTCAACGACCTCGACTCCTACCGGGTGAAGATCGGGGTCGGCCGTGAGGATGAGGAGATCGCCGCGCACCGATGGGTGACGGAGCGCTTCGAACGCGTGATGTCGGACGTTCCGCCACAGCTGCGCGGCAAGCTCGAGCCCGCGCAGATCTTCCACGAGGTGCTCGAGCATCGATGGTTCATGTCCGAGCGAGCCGGTGCGAGCGTTGCGTTCGGTGATGCCATCACCGACTACATCACCACGATCCTGTCGGCCAAGCCGGACGAGCAGGCGGTGCTCGGTGCACGTGCCGGAGTCGCCAGCGATGACACCGCGGAACTTCGCATCACTCTGCCGATGGAGGACGAATCATGAGCGAGGAGTTCACATCCCTCGTCGTGATCGCCGCCATCGCGGCCGCAACGCCGCTGATCGTCGGCCTCCTGCGCATCCGGGTGGCCGAGGTTGTCCTCCTGCTGTTCGGCGGCGTGCTGTTCGGTCCTTCGCTGCTCGGCTGGATCAACGTCGACGACTCCATCAGCCTGCTCTCCGAGCTCGGCCTGGGGATGCTGTTCTTCGTCGCCGGCATGGAGCTCGAGCCCAGGGCCGTACGGGGGCTCAGCGGACGCCTCGCCGGCACCGGCTGGGGAGTGTCCCTGGTGCTCGCTGCCGGATTCGCGTTCGTGCTGACCATCACCGATGTCATCTCCGACACGCTCGGCGTCGCTATCGCTCTGACATCCACCGCGCTCGGCACCCTCCTGCCGACCCTGCGGGACAGCAAGGAGCTGAACACGCCGTTCGGCACACTCTTCATGGGCGCCGGTGCCTGGGGTGAGTTCGGGCCGATCGTCGCCATCTCCATCCTGCTTGGCTCCGAGTCGAAGTTCGTCGCGATCATCACCCTCGCGGCGTTCGGTCTCGTCGCGTTGGTTGTTGCGATCCTTCCGACGAAACTGGCCAGTGAACGGGTCCGCACCCTGCTGGAGACGGGACACCACACCAGCTCGCAGACCGCCGTCCGCGTCACGATGCTCCTGTTGATCGTGCTCCTCGCGGTGGCGGGCTCGTTCGGTCTCGACGTCGTACTGGGAGCCTTCGTCGCCGGCATCATCGCCCGCAGGCTCGCACCCCCGTCTGCGGAGTCGCAGTTGACGGTGCGCGTCGAGGCCATCGCCTTCGGCTTCTTCATCCCGCTGTTCTTCATCGTGTCGGGTGCAAACCTCGACATCGAGTCGATCATCGAGAACCCCGGACGACTGGTGATCTTCTTCGTACTGATGCTCGTCGTCCGTGGCCTGCCGCAGTTCCTGCTCTACCGCAAGGCGATTCCCGACGGCAGGCAACGAGCCCGGTTCTCGCTCCTGGTCGCGACGGGCCTGCCGATCATCGTGGCCGTCACTACCCTCGAGGTTGAAGGCGGCATCATGCGCCCGGAGAATGCGGCTGCCCTCGTCGGCGCCGGCGCACTGTCGGTGCTGGTGTTCCCGCTCGTCGGCAGCTCACTCGTACGCGGCCGGACAAAGACGAAGCCTCAGGAACGGGCCGAGAACACCGCCTGAAGGACGATGCNNNCCTTCCGCACCGATCACGATGACGAGCGGCTCGGTCATCACGTCGGCAGCGAGGGAGCCGAGGGTCACGTCGGCATCGGCCGCGAGACCGATCACCGTGAAGCCGGCCTTCTGCAGGGTCTCGAGTGAGCGGGTCATGTTGGTGACCTGTGCGACGGGCACGCGGGCCAGCGCACCGGCCGACGTCTTCCACGCCGACGCCGTGACGCCGACGGAGCGACGGGTCGGCACGATGATGCCGTCGGCACCGAATGCTGCAGCCGAGCGTGCGATGGCACCGAGGTTGCGCGGGTCGGTGACTCCGTCGAGCGCGACGATGAGCGTGCCGGTCTCGAGATCGCGGGAGTCGGAGTACACGTAATCCGGAACCGTCAGGACAAGCCCCTGGTGGACTCCGCCCTCGGTCATGCGATCCAGCTCGGTCTTGGCGACCTCCATGATCGGGATGCTCTTCGCCACAGCAATGCGCATGCACTCGCGCCAGCGGTCGTCAGCCTCGGACTTGGCCTGGACGTAGAGCGCTGTCGCGGGGATGTCCGCGCGCAGGGCCTCGACAATCGGGTTGCGCCCCATCAGGATCCCGCTGGACGACCGACGCGGTCGGCCGGTTGCGCCGGAACGCCGGGGCGTGGACTCGGAACGCTTCTTGGCAGCACGCTCGCGCCGGGCCGCTGGGTGGTGCGGCCGATCCGTGGCCTTGGGCGTGGCCTTGCGACCCTCGAGCTTCGCGCGGCGCTGACCGCCCGACCCGACGGTCGCGCCCTTCTTCGTACCGTCGCTGCGCATTGCTCCGCGGCGCTGTGAATTCCCTGCCATGTTCCCTCCCGGGATCAGTCGTCCAGCGACCAGCGGACACCGTGGACGGTGTCCTCGACCCGGATGCCGATGCTGTCAAGACCGTCGCGGATCGCATCCGCGGCGGCGAAATCCTTACGCGCCCGCGCGTCCTGACGCTGCGCGAGCACAACCTGAACGAGCGCGTCGATGACCTCGGTCTGCCGTCCGCTCGCATCGCTGCCGGCCCCCACCCACGGCTCGCACCATGGGTTGAGGCCGAGGACATCAAGCATGGCCAGCACGGCGTCGAACGCGTTCGTGACGGCCACGAGGTTCTGCTCGGTGAGCGCGGCATTGCCCGCCCGCACATGCTCGTGCACCACGGCCAGCGCCTGCGGGACGGCGATGTCGTCGTCCATCGCCGCATCGAAAGCGGCCGGTCGCGAACCCGGTCGAACGACCGGAACCCCACTTACGCCCATCAGTTCGCGGGCGCGGTGCAGGAAGCCCTCGATGCGCCGGTAGCCCTGCCCTGCATCAGCCACCGAGGCATCGGAGTACTCGAGCATGGAGCGGTAGTGGGAGCCGGCGAGGTAGTAGCGGAGCTCGACGGGACGCACACGCGTGACAACCTCGGCGACAAGCAGTGAGTTGCCCAGCGACTTGCTCATCTTCTCGCCGGACGTCGTGACCCATGCGTTGTGCAGCCAGTAGTTGGCGAAGCCATCGCCGGCCGCGACGGACTGCGCGATCTCGTTCTCGTGATGCGGGAACACCAGGTCGAGGCCACCACCGTGGATATCGAACGCTGCACCGAGGTACTTGGCGGCCATCGCCGAGCACTCGACGTGCCAGCCCGGCCGGCCCGGGCCCCAGGGCGTGTCCCAGAACGGCTCGCCCGGCTTCGCCGACTTCCACATCGCGAAGTCGCGCGGGTCGCGCTTGGCCAGCGCCTCGGAGTCGGAGGCGGCCAGCATGTCGTCGATGCGCTGACCGCTGAGGGACCCATAGCCGTCGAGGGACCGGACATCGAAGTAGACGTCGCCGCCCGCGGCGTAGCCGTGGTCGAGATCGATGAGGCGCTGCATCAGCGCGATCATCTCCGGGATATGGCCGGTAGCGCGGGGCTCGTAGGTGGGGGGAAGGCAGCCGAGGACCTCGTAGGCACGGGCGAAGGCGCGCTCATTGCGCATTGCCACGACCCAGTACGGCACATCCTCGTGCCCGGCGTTGTGGATGATCTTGTCGTCGATATCGGTCACATTGCGCACGAAGGTGACGTCGTAGCCCTTGGCGGTCAGCCAGCGCCGGATGACGTCGAAGGCCACCCCGCTCCGGATGTGTCCGACATGCGGAGGAGCCTGCACCGTGGCCCCGCACAGGTAGATACCCGCCTTGCCGGCTTCGATGGGGACGAAGTCGCGAACAGAGCGCGTCAGGGTGTCGTAGAAACGGAGAGCCACGAGGGGAACAGTACCGACCTCCAGAGGGGCCGCCCGCCAGCGATCAGGCTTGGCGGGGGAAGGGGAGCCGTCCGCGCGCGTAGGCTCGAACGACTTAGTCCACCCAAGGGGGAACGATGATCGACTTCAAGAATCCGACATTCGTCAAATTGGCAGAGGTCGACAACGCGGTCGGCATGCAGATGGTGGGCGACTTCCTTATAGACGACGAGGACATCTTCTCTTCCTTCAAGGGCTCACGAGACATGGTCATCTTCACCAGCAGGCGAGTGATCGCCGTCAATGTGCAAGGGATCAGCGGAAAGAAGCGCGACTACTCCTCGCTCCCCTACCGCAAGATCCAAGCTTTCTCCGTCGAGACCGCCGGCACCTTCGATCGGGACGCCGAACTCGAGCTGTGGTTCAGCGGACTGGGTAAGGTCCGGTTCGAGTTCAACTCCCAGTTCGACGTGAAGAAGTTCAGCAAGTTCATTGGCCGGTACATCCTCTAGATCCATACCTGCTGCCCTGGGGAGCGAGCGCAACTGTCAGCCGGCAGGCGTACCGTGAGGCAGTGGGGGGTTGCCATGAAGCGTCGTACCGCAGTGGCCTTGATTCTGGTTCCTTGTCTTGCCCTGGTGGCGGCGGCGCCAGCATCTGCCTACTGGTGCAGCATCTCCCACACCGGCGCAGGCAGCGCTGAAGGAACCTGCGAGGACGGTTTCCACCTCGGACCGATTTCCGGCGGGACCGCTTCGCACTGGGTCGAGGAGCCCGCAGCCGCAACTCCCGATCCGATCCCGAGTCCAACGCTGAGTCCCGACGCGGTCGGCGGCACCCCGGCAGCCGGCGAGGGGCCCGCTGCTCCCCAGCCCGTCAGCAGCTCATCGCTGGCGAGCCCCTTGCAGGACTGGTCGGCATCGACGATCTTCGAGTCACTTCCGGGCGGTCCGGTGTGGACCGGAGCAGGCGCCTCGGTTCTCGGCCCGCAGATCACCTGCCCGGACGGTTGGGGTACCGCGGTTGAGGTGTGGGCAGACACGGGGCAGCAGGCGGTGTACTGCTTACGGAGGGTCGCCCAGCCGATGCCGACGATCACCGTCACCGCCGACACCGATCCCCTACCGGGCCTGGTGCTCGGCGACGCCCTGCCCGGCTACTCGCTGACCTCTGGAGCAGATCCTGCAGCAGGGGCCGGCCTTGCCTGCCCGACGGGGAGCGGGCCCGCCGTCACCGGAAACGGGTACTCCTACGACCGCAATGCGTGGACCTGGAGCTGCATCAAGAGCTGGGTTATCGCCGCGCCATCGCCAACCTCTACCGACAGCGCGAGCGCGAGCGCCACACCCGACCCCAGCCCCTCAGTCGCTGTGACGAGTGCGAACACCGACTCCACCATCGATCTTCTTGCCCGTGACGACGTAACCGTTTCCCTCGCTGTTCGCTCGCTCAGTGTCGGCGATCGGGTCAACGTCAAGGCCCTGCGCGGCACCACCGTCATCAGACACTGGAGGACAACGGTCGGACGGTCGGGACACATCGCCACCGTCATACCAAAGTCTCTGCGCGGCAGCCGAATCATCATCAGTTCACGTGGAAGAACCGTGTTCAACCGAATCGTTCGCTAACGATGTCCCTCGCTAGCTGGGCAGGATCGCGGCCACCGCGATGGCAGCGATGCCCTCGCCTCGCCCGGTGAGCCCCAGACCGTCGGTGGTCGTCCCCGAAACGCGCACCGGAGCGCCGACTGCGGCGCTCAGCAGATCCTGCGCCTCCTGTCGGCGGGTGCCGACGCGAGGGCGATTGCCGATGACCTGAACGCTCGCGTTTCCGATGGCGAACCGAGCGCATCGCACAGAGCATGCGCAGCAACGTCGGCATCGGAATGGCCGGCGAGGCCGACCTCACCGGGCCAGTGCAACCCGGCCAGCCATAGCGCGCGGCCCTCCTCGAAGGCATGTACATCGGTGCCGATCCCGACCAGCGGGATCACCGGATCAGACGGCACCGGCAGCCCTCCGGCGCGCCAGAATCGCCTCGGCCATCACGACATCGAAGGGGCGGGTCACCTTGAACGCTTCTTCGTGGCCGGGAATGACGTGCACCGGCAGCCCCATGCGCTCGACGAGGCCGGCGTCGTCGGTGGCAGGTGCCTGATCGAGGTCGGCGCCAGCATGGGCCCGCTGCAGCAGGCTCCGTGTGAATCCCTGGGGGGTCTGGATCGCGCGTAGCGTCGAGCGGTCGACCGTGGCGACGACGGCATCAGAGCCATCGACCTGCTTGATTGTGTCGACGACGGCCAGGCCCGGAACGACGGCCTGATGACCAGACCGGACGGCAGCCACGACAGCGGTGACGAGCTCCTCGGGCACGAGGGGGCGGGCGGCGTCATGCACGAGGACAACGTCGACATCTTCCGGCAGGGTCAGGAGCGCTCGGGCGACGGAGTCCTGTCGGGTGTCGCCGCCCGTGACGACGACGACCTCGGCCGGGAAGGACTGCTCGGACAGCATCGACGCGACACTCTCAGCGGTGTCCTCCGGAGCAGCGACGACGACCAGATCGACGGTGCGACTTGCGGCAAGGGCGCGCACCGCATGGACGAGCATCGGCACCCCGCCAAGCGGGCGCAGAGCCTTGGGAGCCCCGGGGCCGAGCCGTTCACCGCGACCGGCAGCCGGAACCAGCGCAGCCGTGCGACCGGTTGACTCGGCAGCTGCCACGATGTGAGAGCGGGACTAGGAAGCGAGAACTTCGTCGAGGATGGCCTCGGCCTTGACCTCGTTGGTCTTCTCGGCCA
>JAPLBU010000339.1 GCA_026392575.1 Actinomycetota bacterium
AGCACCTGCTGGATGTCGGCCGGATCGGCCCCGAACTCCTCGACGAGCAGCTTCCAGCCGGTCGAGATCGCGGCCTTCGCGAACTGCAGTTCACGGACATCGCGCTGGCTGAGGTAGACGGCTTCGTGCTCATCGGTCTCGGCGGACAGGGTGAAGATGCGCTCGCCGTTGAGCTCGGTGAGTCGAGGGGCCAGCAGCGGAAGGAGCTCGGCGGCCGACTCCTCAGGGATGTACCGGCCGCTGGCGTCGATGATGCCGACGCGAACGAGTTCGGCCACGGCGTCGACGAGTCCGGAGCCGCAGAGTCCGACCGGATGGACATCGCCGATGACCTGCAGGTGAACGCCCTCATCGTCGATCGTGATGACCTCGACCGCGCCCGGGGCCGCGCGCATGCCGCACTTGATGGATGCCGCCTCGAACGCGGGCCCGGCAGGGGCGGCGGTGGCCATCAGCCGCTCACCGTCACCGAGCACGATCTCGCAGTTCGTGCCGATGTCGATGAACAGCCGCAGTCGCTTGTCGCGATCCATGCCCGTGGCGAGGGCACCGGCGATGATGTCGCCGCCGACGTAGGCCCCGAGGGCAGGGAACAGGAACGCCCGCGCTCGCGGATTGAGCGCGAATCCCAACTCGCTGGCGAGCATGGTCGGGTAGGTCTCGGTGGCGAGGATGAAGGGGGCGACGCCTAGTGGCTCCGGATCGATGCCCAGGGCGATCTGGGTCATGGTTGCGTTGCCGGCGATGGCGACCTCATAGATCTCTGCGGGATCGATGCCGCTTTCGGTGCACACCTCGGCCGCGAGTTCGGCCAGCGTCTCGTGGGCGAGCTGCTGCAGCTTGTCGAGCGCATTGGGGTCGAGCATGGTCGCACTGATCCGGCTGATGACGTCGGCACCGAAGGGCTGCTGCTTGTTGAGCATCGACGCGACGGCGAGGGGCGTGCCGGTCGACAGGTCGAGAAGGGTTGCGACGACCGTCGTGGTGCCGAGGTCGCAGGCGATTCCGAAGAGGCGCTCGGACGTGTCACCGGGCTCGACCGCCACGGGCATGTCGTCGACGATGACGGCTGTCACATCGAAGTTGTTGGCCCGCAGGATGCGCGGCAGCTCGCGTAGGACGTGCGGGTCGATGTTCTCGGTCAGATCGTTGATCTCGTCGAGCACACGGCGGGAGTCGGGTCGCTGGTCGACGAGGGTTGGCTCGGGCATCGTGATGTGGCGCTTGACCACGGACGGACGCAGGATCACCTGACGCCCGACGCCGACGGTCGCGGCCTTCGGCCGGGTGGTCAGCGGCGGGACGTGGATGCGCAGGTCGCACGTCGCATTGGCGATGCAGGCAAGTCGCCAGCCGTCTGCAAGCTCGTCTGCGCTAAAGGCCCGCGAGTCGAGTCGGCCGACCGGCACGGTTCCCTCGAGCACCTGCACCTTGCACTTCTTGCAGGTTCCGTGTCCGCCGCACGTCGAGTCGATCGCAATGCCGTTCCAGCTCGCCGCATCGAAGACGGATACGCCGGTGGGCACGCGAACGCTCTTGCCCGACGGCTCGAAACTGAGATCGACGCGGGCGACGGTGGGCGGGTGGAGCTCGGTGGACTCGTGCTGGGGGTCCATCAGCGGTGTGTGCTCCCTATTCGGCGGCGGCGGCGGCCGCGGCAGCAGCCTGGCGGGCGCGGTGCGCGGCGATCCAGTTCGCGCCCCACTCATCATTGCCGTTCATCAGGTCGGCGGCCCGGACGGCCGTGACGACCTGCGGTGTGCGAGAGTCCATGATCGCGCTGGTGAGCCCCGCCGTCATCGCCATGGGGAGGAACACCGCGTTCAGGGTGTGCCGGTCGGGCATGCCAAAGGAGACGTTGGAAGCGCCAAGCGTCATGTTGACCCCGACATGCTCCTTGATGAGTCGGATGGTCTCCAGCGTCCTGACGACCATCGTCGAGTCGGCTCCGATGGGCATCGCGAGCGGATCGATGACGATGTCCTCGATCGGGATGCCGTACTTCGTCGTCGCGTAGTCCACGATCACCTTCGTGAGCTCGAGGCGGCGTGCGGGCTCCTCGGGAATCTCGAACTCGTCGTTCGGGAGAGCGATGATGGCAGCGCCGTACTTCTTCACCAGCGGGAGGATGAGGTCCATCCGCTCGGTCTCGGCCGTGATGGAGTTGACCAGCGCCTTGCCCTGGTAGACGGACAGGCCCGCCTCGAGTGCCTCGACGACGGACGAGTCGATGCACAGCGGCAGATCGGTGATCTGCTGGATGAGCGTGACGGCGGCAGCGAGCGCGGCGGGCTCGTCGATCATGGGTGCACCCATGTTGACGTCGAGCATCGTCGCGCCCCCCTCGACCTGTGCGAGGACGTCGGCCTCGATCGCCGTGTAGTCGCCCGCCCGGAGCTGCTCCTGGAACTTCTTGCGACCCGTGGGGTTGATTCGCTCGCCGATGATGCAGAACGGCTGGTCGTCACCGATGGTGATCGTCTTGGTCGCCGAACTAAGCACTGTGTGCATGCTGCTCCTCGAAACGTGGGCCGATGGCTAGGTCTTCCGTGAGTCGTCTGACGCTGTCGTCGTGCCGGAAGTCGGTGATGTGGAGTCCGGCGACGCCGGGGAGCGACAGGGCGTGCTCGGCAAGCTCGCGGACGAGTTGGTAGGACTCCTCCTTCGGATCGGCACTTGTCGTGACTCGCTCGATCGTCGCCGCAGGAACGCTGATGCCGGGCACGCTGTCGTTCATGAAGCTCAGGGCGCGGGCAGCCTTGGTGAGGCACACGGTCGGCAGGATGGCGGCCCGCTCGGCCACGCCGTTGGCGACGCATGCCGCAATGAATGCCTCGAGCTGTTCAGGGCGGTAGTGGATCTGCAGCTGCAGGAAGCGGGCGCCCGCTTCAACCTTCTTGAGTGCCCGCTCGGCGCGGTACTCCAGCGGGGGAGCCGTCGGGTTCTCGACGGCGCCGACGAACAAGTGCGGTACAGACTTCATCTTCCGGCCCGACAGGTACATGCCCGTGCCCATGATGCTGGCCACCTTGATGAGCTGCGGGCCATCGAGGTCGTAGACGCGCCGTGCCTCGGGCTCGTCGCCAGCCGTGACGTCATCACCGGTGAGCGCGCAGATGTTCTGCACTCCGAACATCGAGACGCCGACGATGTCGGACTGGATGGCCAGCCGGTTCTTGTCGCGGCACACGACCTGCAGGATCGGGTTGAAGCCGAGTTGGGTCAGGGCGATCGCCATCGCCGTGTTGGATGCGTGCGCGTGGGCCGCTGGGTTGTCGGTGACATTGATGGCATCGACCCAGGGAGCGAGCTTCTCTGCCGCTGCGCGAATGTCATCCAGGGTGCCGCCGTCGAAGGACGGGAACTCGGCGGTGACGACGGGGCGGGTGCGCGTCTGGCAGAGCACCTCGAAGGCGTTGGGCTGTGTGGGGCTCATGCGTGCTCCTCGGCTGCCGCCCAGCCGGGCGGCGTGACGCGGTCACGGCCGTTCATCAGGTTGAGCCACGAGGACTGACCCTGCAGCGCATTGTTCACCGGCGGCCTGAGGTGATCGAACTCCTCGCGCCAGGAACGGGGGAGGAACGGCATGTGCTGCGAGCGGTCGTGGGCCTTCACCCAGATGCAGCGCATCTCCGGGACCACCTCGCAGTGCCCGTCCTCGCGGACGCCACCGCAGGGGCCGTTGCGCAGCGTCTTCGGGCAGGTCATCGGGCAGGTCATCCCCGTGCTGTGCAGTACGCACTGCCCGCACATACGGCAGTCCCACACGGGCTTCTTGATCCCGTGCTCGATGAGGGGGAGCAGGCCACCCATGGCTGTTAGGCGTTCACGGACGCGCGGCGCTTGGCGATGAGGTCCTTCGCCCGACGAACTGCTGTAGCTGCATCGGCCGCGTAGCCGTCGGCCCCGCACACGTCGGCGTACTCCTGGGTCACGGGAGCACCGCCCACCATGATGATCACCTGATCGCGCAGGCCCGCCTTCTCGATGGCGTTGATATTGGCCTTGAACATCGGCATCGTGGTGGTGAGGAAGGCAGACATGCCGACGATGTCCGGCTTGTGCTCCTCGATACCGGCGATGAACTTCTCCGGTCCCGCCTGCACCCCGATGTCTATGACGTGGAAGCCCGCACCCTCGAGCATGATGTTGACGAGGTTCTTGCCGATGTCGTGCACATCGCCTTTGACCGTTCCCATCAGGAACGTGCCGACGGTCTCGACGCCCGTCAGGGCGAGCAGTGGCCGCAGGACTTCGAGGGCTCCGGACATGGCCCTGCCGGCGATGAGCATCTCGGGAACGAAGTAGTCGCCGCGCTCGAAGCGGGCACCGACCTCCTCCAGCGAGGGGATGAGCGCCTCGAACAGGATCTGCTCCGGGGTCATCCCGATGGCCAGGCCCTCGTTGGTCAGATCGAGAACAGCAGGCGCGTTGCCGACCATCGTCTCGTCGTACAGGTTCTTGAGGATCTCATCGGGGGTCATGCCGCTCCTGCCTTCCGGTGCTTGGTCGTTGGGTAGCCCAGTTCTTGCGATAGTGCGCCTGCCTGGCGGACGAGTAGCTCGCCGATCAGGGCGAAGCGGTCGCGTCCGATCCGCACAGACGGGCCGGACACGGACAGTGCGGCGATGCAGGTCCCGTCGGCCGAGCGGACGGGTGCTGCGATGGCGACGAGGCCCGGCTCGAGTTCGGAGTCGGCGACGGCCCACCCCTGCTTGCGGACCCGCGTCAGCTCAGCCTCGAGGCGGTCGCGCCCCGCAATCGTGCGGGGAGTGCGCCGTTCGAGTCGGCCGTCCGGCAGCGGGGCGCCCTCGGCGAGGAACACCTTGCCGAGTGCGGTGCAGTGCAACGGGACGCGCATGCCGACCCAGTTGACATTGCCCATGAGGAAGGTGGAGTCGACCTGGGCGATCTGCTCGACCTCGTGTCCGACGACGACGGCGACGTTGACGGTCTCGCCGGTATGCGCACTGATGGCATCGAGGTGGGGAGCGGCGAGGGTGATGAGCTCGTCGTATGGGCGGTTCACGTGTGCGAAGCGGGTGAGGACCGAACCGGGGAGCAGGGTGCCATCCTCGTCGCGCGCGACGAGCCCGTTGTTCTCCAGGCTCGACAGCAGTCGGGACACCGTGCTCTTGGCGAGGCCGCTCTCACGCTGGAGGTCGGTGAAGGTCAGCGGCTCGTCGGACTGCAGGATCGTGACGAGGAGGGTCGCCGCGCGATCGACGGCCTGCGTGCCGGCAGACGCCTGCATGCCACCTCCCGATCCGGGCCGCCCGAAGGACGGGCCACTAGTTCCGCATTATGGAACACAAGTTCCACGCCGAGTGTAGGATCGCCAACACGCCCGGTCAACCGCTTCGGCATATGCCGCCCGACCCGAAGGACGCGCCTGTGTTCGTCAACAACATGCCGCGATACGAGATTCTCTCCGAGCAGGCGATGGAGACCCTGGACAAGGGGTGGAAGCGGATCCTGACCGAGCTCGGAATCGAGTTCATGAAGCCCGAGGCCCTTGAGCTCTTCCGGGCTGCCGGCCAGCGGATCGATGGCGACAAGGTGTTCCTTGACCCGGACTTCGTTCTCGAGCAGGTCGCCAAGGCTCCGCGTGAGTTCGACATGCAGGCCCGCAACCACACCAACGATGTGCACATCGGCGGCAACCACATGGTCTTCTCCAGCAACTACGGCTCGCCGTTCGTTCGCCGGGGCAATGTGCGCCGCGACGGCTCGATGGAGGACTTCCGCAACTTCTGCAAGCTCGCACAGTCCTTCAGTGCGATGGACAGCGTCGGTGGCGTGGTCGTCGAGCCGAACGACGCACCGCTCGACTCGCGCCACCTCGACATGGTGTCCACGGCGCTCATGTACACCGACAAGATCATCATGGGCAACGTCGTGAGCCAGCAGAACGCCCTCGACACCATCGCCATGGGCGAGATGGTCTTCGGCGGTCGGCAGTCGATCGAGGACAAGCCCTTCTGCATCTCGCTGGTCAACTGCAACTCGCCCCTGCGCTGGGACGACCGCATGCTCGATGCACAGTTCGAGTACACCAAGGCGGCCCAGCCGGTGATCATGACCCCGTTCCTGCTGATGGGCGCCATGTCTCCCGTCTCCATCCCGGCCGCCCTGGTTCAGCAGATCGCGGAGTCGCTGTCGGGCATCGCCCTCTCGCAGCTGATCCGGCCCGGCGCGCCCGTCGTGTTCGG
>JAPLBU010000272.1 GCA_026392575.1 Actinomycetota bacterium
CCGCGCCGAGGTCGACATCGCGATGCCGGATGACGTCGATGCGGGTATGGGTGCCTGGCATGTCAACGCCGTCGACGAGATCCATGTCGTGGCGTCCGGGCAGGGGATCATGGAGTTCGTCACCGTCGACGGGATCGTCTCGATCCTCGTCGGAGCCGGCGACGTTGTGGAGATCCACGGCGCGGAGCACCGTTACCGCCCGCTCACCGAGCAGCGGTGGCTGCTCCGCTTCGGCGGCCCGGCCGATGGCGAACTGGTAGCCACGCAGACCGGCCGCGCGGCCGGTCCCTGGCCGACCGCCTGACCTGGCCGCTTGCCGGGAGTTGCTAGCCGTCGATGATCTTCTTCGCCAAGTTGGCCGGCAGGGCGGCATAGCCTGCGGCCTCCCGCACGAAGTCGCCCGTGCCGTGGGTGATGCTGCGAATGTCGATCGCGTAGCGCGATATCTCCACCTCGGGCACATCGGCGACCACCTGTGAGCGACCGCCCGGCAGTGACGTGGTGCCGCGGATCTGCCCACGCCGGGTCGACACATCGGCGATGACCGCCCCGACATGATCGTCGGGGACATCGACGGTCAGCGTCACGATCGGCTCGAGGAGATTGATTGTCACCTTGCTGGCTGCATCCTTCAGAGCAAGGGCACCCGCGCTCTGGAAGGCCATGTCGGACGAGTCGACTGTGTGGAACTTCCCGTCTACAAGGGTCACCCGGATGTCGACGACGGGATAGCCAGCCGCAACTCCCTGGGCCATCTGCTGGCGCAGGCCCTTCTCGACGGAGGGGATGTAGTTGCGGGGGATCGCGCCACCAACGATCTTGTCGACGAACTCAAGACCAGACCCAGCCGGCAGCGGCTGGACGCTGATCTCGACCACTGCGTACTGCCCGTGCCCGCCTGACTGCTTGACGAGGCGGCCGGTGCCGCCTGCCGGACCGGGGAATGTCTCGCGAAGCGAAGCGCGCATCTCGGTTGCATCGACCTCGACTCCATAGCGGGTCTTGATGCGATCGACCACGAGATCGGCATGAGCCTCGCCCAGCGTCCACAGGACGATCTGCCCGGTCTCCTCCGGATGCTCGATCCGAAGGGTCGGATCCTCGGCGGCGATGCGCGCAAGCGCAGTGCCCAGCTTGTCATCGTCACCTGCGCTGTGTGCGGTGATGGCGACGGGCAGCATCGGCAGTGGCATGCGCCACTGCTCCATCAGCAGCGGTAGATCGGGTGACGACAGGGTGTCGCCCGTCTCGGCGCGGGTCAGCTTGCTCACCGCGACGATGCTTCCGGCGATGGCCTGCGGAACGTCGGTGTACTGGCTGCCGAGGATCGAGGTGAGGTGGCCGACACGTTCGTCGACATCATGGTCCTCGTGCCCTGATCCGGCGCCGAAGTGGCCCGAGACGTGGATGACGGCATCGCTGACGAGGGTGCCTGAGAACACGCGCCCGATTGACACCTTGCCGACGTATGGATCACTCGTGGTCTTGATGACCTCAGCGCACAACGGTCCGGCTGGATCGGCGGTCAATGGTGTCGTCGCAGAACCATTCGTGCGGGTCACGGTCGGGAGCGGGTGCTCAACGGGCGAGGGGAAGGCGCGCACGATCAGGTCGAGGATCAGTTCCGATCCCACGTTCGCGGCGGTGACCGCATGGCCCATCACGGGGTGGAAGTGCCCCCGCGCGACCGCATGCTCCAGGTCGGTCGTGAGGAGGTCGATGTCGACATGCTCACCGCCGATGAAGCGGTCCATCAGTGACTCGTCCTCGGACTCGGTGATGACTCCTTCGATGAGGGCACTGCGAGCGGTGTCCACCAGGCTGCGGTGCTCGTCCTCTGCCGGGCGCACCGTCACCTTGCCCGTGGTCCAGTCCCACATCTCCTCGTCGAGCAGGTCGATGAACCCGGCCACGGTGCCGTCATCGCCGTGCAGGGGGAGGAAGAGCGGCAGGATGCCACCACCGCCGGTGAAGACGCGCTGGCACACGGCCACGGTCTCGTCGAAGTCAGCGCGCTCCTTGTCGAGGTTCGTGACCACGACCGCGCGCGGCATGGAGATGGCCTCGCACTCGTCCCACAGTCGCGCCGTGCTCGCGTCGATTCCATCGACAGAGGACACGACGAACAGGGCGGCATCGGCGCCGCGCAGGCCGGCCCGCAGTTCGCCGGTGATCCGGGGGTGTCGATCAGGTTGACGACGGCGTCCTTCCACGCGATCGTCGCAACCGCGAGGTTGACGGATCGCTTCTGCCGGACGGCGACTGGGTCGTAGTCGCCGACCGTGGTGCCGTCAGCGATCGCCCCTCGACGCGTCGTCGCCCCTGCGGCGTGCAGGAGCGACTCCATGAGCGAGGTCTTGCCCGAGCCGGCCGGACCAACGAGCGCCACGTTGCGTATCCGGTCCGGCGCCGTAGCGGTGGGGGCGGCCCCGGGTTTCCTGTCCGTGCGCTTGTCAGCCATGTGCTGGGCTCCTTAGTCGACTTCTCGCTAGCCTCCACCCTGCTCGCCTTCGGAAGCAACCGGACCGCCGCTTGCCGCGGGGTCTCGGGTGCGGCCGATAGCATCGTCGTCGTGCTGAACAACCCGGCGGCCCGCAAGGCGGTCAGCGGCCTGATCGAGCCGCCCGCGCGACTCCTGCTGCGCATGCATGCCGTAACCCTCGTCGGCACGGCAGGTGCGGTGGCTGTCGCGCTTGTCTGCCTGCCGCAGGGCTGGTTCGTCGTGGCTGTCGTCCTGCTCACGCTCCTGACGCTCAGTGACCTGCTCGACGGGACCATGGCACGCATGGCGGGCACGTCCGGGCCGTGGGGGAACTTCCTCGATGCCACGCTGGACCGGTTGTCGGACGGGGCGATCTTCGGTGGGCTTGCCCTGTACGGCGCGTTCCACGGGCAACCGTGGATCACGGCGGCGGCGACGCTGGCCCTGGTCACCGGCCAGGTGACGTCGTACTCGAAGGCGCGAGCCGAGGCCGTGGGCGCCACCGCAAATGTCGGCATCGCCGAGCGAGCGGAGCGGCTCCTCATCATCGCGTTCGCCGCGCTGCTGACCGGCTTCGGTGTTCCTTACGTGCTCCCGGCGGCACTGTGGCTTCTGGGTGCCCTCGGCCTCGTCACGATCGCCCAGCGCATCCGTACCGTCCGCGCGCAACTACGCCCAACGGGCGGCACCGAGTCACATGAGTGATGCGAACCCCTCGCGACCGCGCAAGCCGATGGCGGTCGCTAGCGACGCCGTAACCGAGTGGGCCTTCGCCGTCGGCTGGAGTGTCGTCCGCCGGCTTCCCTCCCGTGCCGCCTATGCGACCTTCGATCGCGCCGCCGATGTCATCTGGCGCAAGCGTGGGCCGGGGGTGATCCAGTTCGAACGGAATCAGGCGCGGATCCACCCGAACGCGAGTGCCGCGGAGCTGAGGGAGTTGAGCCGGGTCGGAATGCGCAGTTACCTGCGCTACTGGTGCGATGCATT
>JAPLBU010000250.1 GCA_026392575.1 Actinomycetota bacterium
CGATCGACCCGCAAGCGCCTCGGTGATGCGCTCACCGGCCGCCAGCACCTCCGCCCGACGGTTCGCCCACGTATCGGAGATGGCCTCGATCAGTTGCGGGAACGACGGCATCTGATGCCTCGGCTCCGGCGGGAAGTAGGTGCCGGCATAGGAGGGCCGCCCGTCCTGATCGAGGAGGACCGACATCGGCCAGCCACCGTGACCGGTCAGGCTCACGGTGGCCTGCATGTAGACCGAGTCGATGTCCGGACGTTCCTCGCGATCAACCTTGATGCTGACGAAATGCTCGTTCAGCGCCGCCGCGATCCCCTCGTTCTCGAAGGACTCATGCGCCATGACATGGCACCAGTGGCAAGCCGAATACCCGATGGAGAGGAAGACGGGAACGTCGCGCCGGCGGGCCTCGGCGAAGGCCTCCTCGCTCCACTCCCACCAGTCGACGGGATTCTCCGCGTGCTGCAGGAGATAGGGGCTGGTGGCATCGGCCAGGCGGTTGGTCACGCCCCCATGCTTTCGCGTCCTCGGCATTCCCGCGAGATCGGGTATCCACAGGCGAGGCCGCCCATCCGGCCGGACCCTGCGCAGTCCACCAACTTCCGTCGTGACCCTTGCCTGGATGTCTCACGCGTGCCAGCCTTGGATGGTGACCGACGTGAGTTTCCCCGACCGGCACCTGCGCCACGGCACTGACACTGCCCAACTCCTCATCCAGTGGCGTGGGACCCCGACGTTCTCCCTAGACCTGCTGCGAGCCGACCTCGCCGAAGTCCTGGACGACGCACTGTGACCGGTTCGGATTCCTCCGGCATCACCGGGCTGGTCGTCCGGGCGCTCGACTGAATCCGAGTCAGCCAGCGCGCAGCACGAGCAGGAACTGACCGCCGCCGGACTCGACCTTGGTGGTCACATCAAGATCAGGGGCGAACCGAGTGAGGCGGTCGACGAGCCAGGCTGCCGCTTGGTCAGCGTCGTCCTTCGTTGGGCAGCGCGCCACCACTTCCTGGCCACCCTTGCGCGTCAGCCGATCAACCGTGGCGACGATGGGCGCGGGATCGACCACGAAGAGATCCGGCGACCACGGCACGACCGGGGCGACCTTGCCCTTGCGGGTATTGCAGGATCGGTGAGCCAGGCGCTCCACGCCCACGCTTCCCTTCTTGCCCTTCTGCACGCCAGCGCTGTCGACACTCGGGCCGCGGTCGGCGTTGACGGACCCGTCGGGGTCAACCGGCTCGTCGCACAGCCAGCACCGCCAGCCGTCGCGCTCGCCCACCTCATTCAGGTCGCTCATGTTCGCAGGCTACGGGGTGGCGACCACCTCCTCGCGCGCCGTGAGTCTGGCAGGCTGAACTCGTGACGGTCAGCGGTCCCATCGTGCGACGTGCCGAACCGCCCGACTACCCCGCGGTCGCCCACGTCCGAGCGCGCAGCTGGCAGGCCGCCTACGCGGCGTTGATGCCAGCAGAGCTTCTGGCATCTCTCACCGATCCCGAGACCCTGCGGATCCGCGCGGAAGCGATGGCCACGGGGACGATGGCCCAGACATGGGTGGCGCTGATCGATGGCGACGTCATCGGGTTCGTCGCGATCGGCGACGAACGCACGGACACACCTCCTGACCCCCTGCGCGGCGAGGTGTACGCGCTCTACGTACTCCCCGAGCACTGGGGTGACGGTGCCGGTCATGCGCTGATGAACACGGCCACGTCCCAACTGGCTGCCC
>JAPLBU010000032.1 GCA_026392575.1 Actinomycetota bacterium
TCCAGCGAGGCCGAAACCTCACAGGTCAGGTGTCAACCAAACTCTGGGCAGACCCCCTCTCGTACCTGGGGCTTGTCGGGGAGATGACTGGCAAGGACCCAGACGACCACGCACTCGGGGCCGCGGCGCGCGCCGGTGCGGACATCCTGCTGACCCATAACTTGCCTGACTTTCCGACCGACGACCTGGGCGAGCAATGCACAGCAATGACGCCCGCTCACCTGTTCGCCGAACTGTCTCGCCTCTATCCGGAGGACCTGGCCGCGGTGGTGCGCCGCAGCGCAGCCGCCTTGACACGCCCGCCGATGACCGCGTTCGACGTTCTCGACAAACTCGCTGAGATCGGTCTCGGCGACATGGCCGAACGCATACGCCCCCACATCGAGTGAGTCCGCTCGGTCCCCCTTGAGCGCTATCCACCAGTCGGCCCCTTGGGCATCGGGACGCGGAGACATCGGCGAGTTCACCGGTAACCCCGTTCGTCGAAGCTGTGGACGAACGACTCGATGTCGGCGGTTGTGTACCGAACGAGCCGGCCGATGCGACGGCACGGCAGGTCGCCGCTCAGCGTGAGCTGGCGCACGAGCGTCGTGGAGACCGCGAGAGCTTGCGCGACCTCCTCGGCAGTGAACAGGAAGCGCTCGAGCGACGGAGCAGGGGCGACGTTGATCGCTGCGTCGCCCGCAGCCTGCGCGCTCACCACGACATCCCCATCCCGCCCGACGACATCGCCTGGTGCGGAGGCTCCCAGTGAGGTGCCATCGCGCGAGTGGGTGAGTCGACGCGCTCGGGCCTGCCGACCAGGTGGCGGGCCACGCGGTCGAGGACCTCGTCGTCGAGCTGGCCCGGTGGCCACTGCACGGACTTGCTCAGCTCGGAGTCGGTGAGCCACTCGCGAGCATCGGCAACGAACACGGTGCGGTCTCGTCCCCGAGTGGCACTGACATACAGGCTGGCGAGGTCCTTGTTGCGGTCGAGCGACGCGACGTGGACGGCGCTCGTCTGGCCTTGCACCTTGTGGGTGGTGCCGGCGTACCCGTAGTCCAGGTGCGCGAACAGCGTGCGCGGCGTCAGGCTGCGAGTGCGGCCATCGTCGAACGCGATCTGGATGCGGTCGCGGCCGGCCTCGGTGACGCTGACGCGCTCCCCACGAACGAGGCCGTCGCCGCGCCCGGACGCCTTCATCGGGGTCACAACCCGAAGCACCGTGCCGGCGCCGAGCTCGCGATCCCCCGTGCGCGTGCGGTACCGGGTCACCGTGCTCGCGTCGACGTGACCGTCGGCCACGAGCCGTGCATGGATGCGGGCGTTGAGGTCGTCGACCTCGACGTTGGTGACGGCGTCACAGGTGACCTGCCGAGGTCCGTGCTCGGCGATCGCGTCGACGACCGTGGCAGCAACAGCGTCGAGCTTGTGCTCGCGGTTCCGCGCGACCAGGACGGCATCGTCGTCCAGCAGGGCAGTCCAGGCAGTGTCGACGTCGCGGGCGTGCAGTGCCCGGGCGATCTGGCGCCCGGACTCGGTGCGCTGCCGACGGTTCTCGGTGAGCCGCACGACCCGCTCGGGATGCGCCGCGCACAGGACGTTGAAGGCGTCGCCCGCACCCACCGCGCGCAGCTGCCGGTCATCGCCCTGAAGAACCAGTCGCTTGTGCGAGGCGGCGCACCAGTCAGCAATGCGCGCCAGGGACTTCACGTCGACCATGGACGCCTCGTCCACCACGACGACGGTTCCTTTGATCGCCTGACCGGCATCAATCCGGGCGATCAACTCCGAGACGTTCATCCAAGGCGCCCCCGAGGCATCGCCAGCCGTCGAAGCAGCGAGAGTGGCGGTCGAGGTGACCAGGATCCCCCCGACACCGGGTCTCCGATCGGTACTCAACGCCGTGTGAGCGGCCGCCAAGACCGTCGTCTTGCCTGAACCTGCGACTCCGGAGACCAAAGTGATGCGGTCGCGGCCATCGACGATCGCGATGACGGCATCGACCTGTTCGTCACTCGCTCTCCACCCGTTCGCCGCCTGTGCCCGGTTGATCCCGACAGCCGTGCGGTAGCTCCACTTCACCGGGTCCGCGTTCAGACCATCCGCGAATACGGCCATCAGGCGCTCCTCGGCAGACAAGGCCGCGCGGGAGACCCACCGCTGACCGCCGCTGCGCATGCCGGTGTCGTGGGACTCGTGCCCACGCACGAAGCCCTGGTCGACGACGAGGCGAGTGATCCGCAGCCGCTCCTCGTCAGGAAGTCGGCAGCCGGCGAGGTCAACCAGGGCACGGATGCGAGCAAGGCTGGCAGTCGACTCGTACTCGCACACCGCTCCCGTCACGAACCCCACCCACTCGTCGTCGGTCCACTCGCCCGGCTGAGGGACAGGCGCGTTGACGTCGGCTCGCTCCGCGTCCAGGTCGAACCACAGGTGTGAAGCCCGCGCCACTATGGCCTCCCGCAACTGGCCCCACGTCGGCTGCGCGACCGCCTTCGCCCCGGTCGCGCGCGACTTGGCGGCCCGGTCGCGCCGCGCGATCCCCCTCGCATCGCGCGGCTGGTCGTCACCGTCCTGCCCCAGCTCGGTGATGACGGCCCAGTGAGCGCGGCTGAAGGCAGCGAGTGTGTTGTCGGAGAACCCGCCGACCTCCCACTGCCGAGTCGCCACGTTGAACCAGGCACCGGGGATCAGCCCGCGTTGCATGGCCTCGTCGATGACGAACGCCTGGCCCCAAGCAGCGAAGCGGGGCGCGTTGATCACCAGTTCCCGCCCGCCGTCGGCCATCGTCCGCACCAGCCCGTCCCGGCCGACCAGTTGGTTGGGCAGGGTGCAGTGCACGTGCAGGTGCGGGTCACCGGCGCGCGAGGAGATCTCCGTCGCGATGAACCCGGCCCACCCATCGGCCGGCATCACTTGCACGTCCTGCCCATCGCCCCGGTGACCGGTCGAGCAGAACCCGGCCTCGGCCATCAGCCGCTCGAGGGCTCGGGTGGCAGCGGTCTCCATCACGTCGAGCCACTCCCCGGACAGCGACTCCGGCCCCGAGAGGGCGTACACCGAGAACGACTTCGGCAGCGTCAGGGTGAGCTCGTAGCCGGCGTTGCCAACTGGCTCTCTCCGTGACGCAGCAGCCGCCAGCTCGCACCACACCTGCTCGCCGAGTTCGACGTCCGTCAGGTCACCGATTCCGTCGGGTGAGGTGAACAGATCCATCGCCGGTTGCGGCCGCCTGCTGCCCACCGGCACGGGCGCCTCGCTCGCCGCCCGGAGGTACGAGCCGAGCGCACGATGCAGCTCGTCGGAGGTCACGCCCATCCCACGTCGCTCCAGGACGCGTAGCGCACCCGCAGCCGTCAGGAACGACACCGACCTATCCCGGGCCCCCGAACGGTCCACGGTGCGCCACCAGTCGCGAGCGTCGCGCGACGTGAACACCGCTGCTTCGGCATCCGCCACATCGATGACGTGAGCCGTCAAGGCGGACAGCACCAGGGCTCGGATCGGCTCGGCCGGCACTCGCGCCAAGCGCGACCGCTGGGTCTTCACTCCGTGCGTCAGGTGGCTGCCGCTGAATGCCTCCTCGATCGTCACCAGGTCCGCCGCCGACCTGACGAGTTCATCCGGTCGGAAACTGAGGAGCTGCGCCGTCGCGCCCCCACCGACGAACCGCACCCGGCGCACGTCCTCCGCACCGACCCCCGCGCGGTAGGCGACCTGTCGGTTCGCCACCCCGGTAGTGCCGGTGACCCGGTACCAGACCTGGCCCATTCCCGACGCCGTGTGAGCGATCGTCGTGACCTTGGCGTGGGCGGTCATCGGGACCACCGAGAATCCGGATTCCAAGCCGGATGTGAATTCTGCTCGTGGTTCGTTGCCTTGGATTCGTTTCGGTCGTCGTGTGCTTCCTGCTTGGATTCGTGGCTTCTTGTCGTGCTCTGTCTTGTGCATTCTTCGTGGTTCGTCGTGCTTGTCATGGTTGTCATGTGATCGTTCGTCTCGTCGATTGATGCTGACGTTCGTCGTCCCATGCCCGCCGCCGCTCCGGTCGTCATGCCCACTCCCCACCGCCCAGGCCGCCCGAAGCCGGCCGCGAAATTGCTCTGTCACTCGGTTAACGCGATCGCCCGCTCCGAGTCACGCAAGTTGTGCGCCGGAAGGAAACGCCGTCACTCTGTTCAACGACGTCACCGCCTCGGTGCCTCGCATTCGCCCACCGCGACCGAGGAGCGCGAGCCCGCCGCGGGCTCCCACCCCCTACAACGGTGTCGCCCCCCCGGTGCCTCGCATATGTGGGCGTGTCCGACCGCCGTGGCACACTGAAGGTGCTCAAGAAGGTGGCCTCAAGCCCTCCGGCCGGCCACCTGCCAACCGCCCAGCTCGATCGCGACGGTGGCCCCGGAGGAAGAGCTGCCCGCCCGGGAACCCGGATGGGAAGGCCGAGCCAAGAAGCACGACATGAGCGAACGACTCGTCTTCGACCTCAGCGGAATCAACTGGGATGACGAGGAATCCATCAGGCGGGCGACACGCCAGATCTGGGAGTTCACCGTCGCGACCTGGCAGAAGGCGGAGCCGCTTGAACCGCCCGCGTCAAGCGGCTAGCGGGTCTCCCTTGAAGACTTCCTGACGGTGCCAGGTGACGTGAACCGGAGCCGGAAGGGCGGTTCCGGGCCGCGGGCGGAGCTCGCGTCCGTGCAGTTCGTAAATGGCGCGACCGACCTCACTGACAGCCGAGAAGGAGGTGGAGACGACGACGGTTCCGGGGTCAAGCAGACCGATCGCGCCACGATCCAAGAGCTTGTGATGGAGCGAGCAGAGCGCCAATCCATTGTCGAGATCGTCCGGTCCATCGAAGTTGAACCAGCGGATGTGGGCAGCCTCGATGCCGACTGGCGCGCCCCCGAGGGATCCGTCGTAGCCGCAGAAGGCACAAGAACGATCCCATGCCGCAACGATCTGACGGCGCCAGTTGGCGTCCCGTTTACGCAGGGCGATGACGGCTGCTGCAGCCGTCGGGGACGAGAACACCAGGTCGGGGTCCAGTCCGACCGCGACGAGGACGTCGGGGGCAATCGTCAGGGGGAACTGGCCTTCCACGAGTGCCCTCGCGACCGCGTGAACGGTGTCAGGCGACCGGAGCAGTTCGTCCTCGATGTCCGCTGTGAAGTGGCCTTCGATTGGCTCGGAGTTCAGAGGGCCGACGTTGTCATTGGGCACGTCCCTCGTTAGCTGCCACACGCCGTCACTCCGCAAACGAGTGAACGGATACGCGGCCGACGATGCACCCGTCGTGGACGAGGTCCCGAACTCAGCAAGCAGACCACCAAGGCGATCCTCGACGACCGACCAGGGCATCGAGGACGAGCCGGACGCCGACAATTGACCCAGCGCGAGAAGCACCAGCAGCGGTTTGTGGGGTGCTCGTTTGCCCTCACCCTGGTACTGGCGGAGCGCCGTCAACCGCTCGACGACGCTCCCCTCGTTCACCCTTCGACCCTAGCCGTCGGGGGGTTCGAGGACCATCAGTACGTGGGGAGGAATCGTCAATCACCGAACCATCGGCGCGAGCCAACCCGTCGCCCCCCGCGTCGAATCAAGAGCACATGCTGCAGGTTGATGATCGCGGTCGTCGTGCCGCCTCGCACTAAGCTTGCTGCACCGAAGGGGGACTCGTGCCGAAGCGGATTCACGTGGTTGGGGCGGTCATCACAAGGGATGGGCTTGTGATGTGCGCGCAACGGGGTGACGACGGCAACCTGCCCGGACTGTGGGAGTTCCCCGGCGGCAAGATCGAACCGGGTGAGTCGAAGCAGGCCGCTCTGATGCGTGAGATCACCGAAGAGCTCGGATGCACCGTCGAGGTTGGGCGCGAGGTGACTACGACGACGCACGAGTATGAGTTCGGCGAAGTCACCCTCACCACTTTCTACTGTCGTCTCGTGGCGGGCACACCGAAGCTGACAGAGCACGCATCCATCAAGTGGCTGCGGCCAGACGAGCTGGAGTCCATCCCCTGGGCTCCCGCCGACATTCCAGCCATCGCGTTGATCCGGGCGGATCTCATCTGATGGACAGCGACCTGATCTGGTCCAACCGCTTCAACCGTGACATCCAATTCGGCTATGTCGGGAGCCCAACAGAGGGACCAGGGCACTACAACCCTCGACTCGTCTTGAACCAGGATGGCCGAACGGTCGAACACGCTCTCGTCGAAGAGCTCGAGAGAGGCGGCGACTTCACGTTTTCCGTTGCCTTCATCTCCGCTGGAGCCATAGCGCAGCTAAAGCAGCATCTCCGCGACCACAAGGGCAGCGGACGCATCGTCACCTCTGACTTCCTGGGCTTCAATGACCCGCGGGCCTTCGCAGAGTTACTGAACCTCAAGAAACTTCTCGGAATCGACGTGCGGCGCCACACGGCCGAAGGCTTCCACCCGAAGGGCTACGTCTTTGAGCGGCCCCGAAGTGTGACTGCCATGATCGGCAGCTCGAACCTCACGAACCGCGCCCTATCTCAGAATCACGAATGGAATCTCAAGGTCTCAGCAGCTACTGGGAGTGACCTCGCCAATCAGTTGATCAGCCTCCTTGACGAGCAGATCGCCGCGTCTGAGCCACTTACACAGGAGTGGATTGACGAGTACTCGGCGACGTATGTTGCACCTCCACGCCGCCATTCAGGAAAGCCGGCGACTCCCGAGGGTCTACCGTTCCCCTCGTTCATCGAGCCAAACATCATGCAGCAGGACGCTCTCCTGGCACTCGACTTCGCCAGGGCACAAGGAGCCGAGCGAGCGATCGTCATCTCAGCCACCGGAACGGGAAAGACCATGCTGTCCGCACTCGACGTACGGTCGGTCAACCCGAGGCGGATGCTGTTTGTCGTACACCGCGAGCAGATTCTCGATCGCACTATTCGTGAGTATCGACGAGTTCTGGGAGGGCCTGCGAATGACTACGGCCTGCTCACTGGGTCAAGCAAGCAATCGGACCGACGCTTCGTCTTCGCGACTATTCAGACCCTGTCCCAAGAAGCCACTCTCGCGTCGTTCACCGACGATGCCTTCGACTACATCATCATCGACGAGGCCCACCGAGCAGGGGCGAGCACCTACCAGCGGGTCATCGAACGATTCAGGCCACGGTTCCTTCTTGGCATGACCGCGACCCCCGAGCGAACCGATGGTTTCAACGTCTTCGAACTCTTTGACTACAACGTGCCCTACGAGATTCGTCTCAGTAAGGCACTCGAAGCCGAGATGTTGTGTCCTTTCCACTACTACGGCATCTCCGACATCGTGTATGACGACGAGGTCACCACCACCGACGAGACCCCCCTTCAACTGCTGATTTCACCGGAACGAGTGGGACACCTGATCCAGGCCCTGGACCTCTACGGGCAGGCCGGCGTCGCACCCCGCGGACTGATCTTCTGCAGCCGTGTGGAAGAAGCTCGCATGCTCTCAGAGGAACTCAACAAGCAGTCCCTCAGAGGGCAGCCGCTGCGGACAATTGCCCTCACCGGCGAAGACTCGATCGAGGCTCGGGAACAGGGAGTCGCACAGCTGGAGTCGGGCCAGCTCGACTACATCCTCACGGTCGACGTGTTCAACGAAGGCGTTGACATTCCTACCCTCAATCAAGTCATCATGCTTCGGCAAACGCAGTCCGCCATCGTCTTCGTTCAACAGCTGGGCCGCGGTTTGCGTCTGGCCGAGGGAAAGGACTACCTGACGGTCATTGACTTCATCGGCAACTACACCAACAACTTCCTGATCCCGATCGCGTTGTTTGGCGATGACTCCCTGAACCGAGAGTCGCTTCGAGAGCGCCTGAACGAGGCCGTGGAGGCTGGCGCGCTCCCCGGTCTGTCCAGTGTCAGCTTCGATGAGATCTCGCGTGAGCGCATCCTCAACTCCATCAAACAGACGCAACTCGACAGCATGTCGAACCTTAAGAACGCTCTAGTGGCAATGAGGAATCGAGTGGGTGAAGTCCCGAAACTGTGGGACTTCTATCGCTTCCACTCAGTCGATCCGGTCCTGCTCGCAACGAAGAAGCAGCACTATCCGGCCTTGGTCCAGTCGCTCCTCCGCGAGGATTCCGGACTCACCCCGAGCGAGTCCCGGGCTTTGGACCTCCTTTCCCACGAAGTCCTCGCAGCCAAGCGAATGCACGAATTCGCCCTCCTCGAACTTCTCCTGTCACAAGGGGCGGCCACGGAGGCCGAGATCCGTGAAGCCTTCGAGGCGGTCCAACTTCCCGTAGATTCCTCACGAATCGCCACCGCGATCGACACGCTCACTCTCACGGGCTACGCACAGGCTGACGTCAAGCGCTATCAGGCCGGAATTGCAGAGCGCATCGGCGACACCCTCCGCCTAACCGACGAGTTCAGCACGGCCTACGCCGAGTCCGCTGCCCTGTGCGACGCCGTGGGAGACCTCTTAAAGACCGGAAAGCAACTAATTCTGGACCGCTACCAAACAGACCTTCCGTTTACACCAGGCATGCAGTACTCCCGCCGGGATGCCGCCCGAATCGTGGGGTGGCCCCGGGCATTCGCCTCGACCATCTACGGCTACAAGACTGACGAGGCGTCAGGCGTGTGCACGATCTTCGTGACGCTGCACAAGTCCAGCGAGGTTGACGCCAGCACCGCGTATGAGGATCAACTGCTTGATCCATCGACCATGCGGTGGTTCTCCCGAAGCAGACGGACGCTCGAGAGTAGGGAAGTCAGTCTGGTCGTCGACGGACTGGTCGAGGTGCACGTCTTCGTAAAGAAGGATGACGCCGAGGGTAGCGACCACTACTACCTCGGCCGCGCCACTGCGCACGAGGCACAGGAAACAACCATGCCGGGCGGAGATAGGCAACCGCTGCCGGTGGTGAAGATGCTCCTGAAGTTCCGCCAGCCGATCAAGCAAGGGTTGTATGACTACTTCCACCCATTGCAGTTGGACTGACTCGTGAGCTTGCCACACTTGTCACCGACCACGTCGCCGGAGCTATCCTTGGTCCTAGCGTTTGCGTCTTGACCGGACCTTGGAAGCCAAGGACCGACTCCCCTTCGGAGCTGTGAACAACACCTTGTTTCTGCCCACGATTCTGCCCGAACTCGGTGAGTCTGTGTGGTTCTCAGTGGGCCTGGGTGGGCCTAAAGTTGTTTAGTACCAACAACTATAGAGGGGCTTCTTAGAGGGGAGGGGTCTGAAAATCGGAAGGTCAGCAGTCTCTGGGTGCCAGAGCTCAAGCCTAGAATGCTGCTGCAGCGCAATGCCTTTGCTGTGTAGGGCTATCCCACTGAACCCGTATGGAAAGAGCCTCTGCCCTTTCACTTTCTAAGCCGAAATCCAATTACCGAGAATCGGAAGGTCGGCGGTCGACCCAACGCCGACTACCGGGGGCGGTTGGATGGGCAAGCCGTCGGGAGGTCGCTCACCCGAGCGAAGAGACACAGAGGCTCGGCTTCGACGTAGCGAGGGCGGGCCACAACCACGAGGCCCCTTGCGAGTGGGCGACCCTCGCCCTGCGGTAGTTATCTGCCGAATTAGGCACTATAGTGCCGGTACGCGCACTATCTCGCTCACTTGCGGAGACCCCATGGAACTGTCACGACCGCTCTCGGTCATCACCCCTACTCTCGATGGCGACGTGCTCCGCGTGCTTGCTCTCGCCGACGCCGACTTCACCAGCGGAGACATCCACCGCGTGCTCGACGGACCGAGTATCCGGGGCATCCACAACACCCTCGGCAGGCTCACCGAACAGGGCATTGTCAGCCGCCGCCCGGCCGGTCGCGCCAACCTCTACCGACTCGCCTGCGCTCCGAGGTCCGTGCCTGGCCCGCTCCACCGTTGGTCGGGGCCCTATTCGGCTCCGCCGCTCGGCGTGATCACTCACCGCAGAGCGACATCGACATTCTCCTGGTGCGACCAGACGATGCGAGCGACGACATTTGGGACGACCTAGCTGACTCACTTTCAGCGCTGGTCACCGCATGGACCGGCAATGACTGCCGCACCCTCACCTTCACCCAGTCGCAGGTCCAGGATCGCGGAGCAGGCGAACCTGTGCTCGAAGACGTCGTTCGGGAGGGGATGGCCTTCCACGGCGACCTCCAATGGCTCGCCTCGGCAGTGAAGGGACGGAGCGCTGGACGCAGCCCAGGCAGAGGGAAGGCGTCGTGACCTCTCGAACGCGCAAGTGCACGCCCGCCATCGTGAGTGGTCGACGTCGCAAGGCGGAGCAGTTCGCTGACGCGTTCGCCACGATCCTCGAATTCGCCGACGAGCCCGGTGACGTCTCGGATGCATGCGCCACCCTCGCGGTGCATGCGGGGATCGCCGCAGCGGACGTCATCTGCTGCACCACGCTCGGACGGCACCACCAGGGCGAAGACCACCGAGGTGCCATCGACCTGCTGGCCAGTGTCGACACCGGGCTCGCTCGCCACCTGAAGACACTGCTCGACCTCAAGACCCTCGCCGGGTACAGCCACGACCCGATCACCCTCGCCGCTCTGAAGAAGGCCGGGCGCGCCATGACGGCACTCGTGGACGCCGCCCGTCGCGCCCCGTAGCGAGGGAAGGCGCAGGATCGGATCCGAAGTTGATACACCCCGCGCAAACCCAATTGAACTAATCAACTTCCTCACGAAACTGCTCACGTGGTGCCTCACGAGGACTCCCAAGAGAACTGGTTCCCGTCAGTCAGGACGATCCCCGCGCCGGCTGAGGTCCTCCTCGACCTCGGCGAGCGCCCGGTCGAGGTACGCCTGAACCCACGCCTCCCACGGGGCGTCCAGCCTCTCGGGCAAGCACCGGACTCGAGGTGCTTGGTCCGTGAGCCGGCCTCCACCTGCATCAGCGGTAACTGGAGTGCTGTGGACGCCCATCACGTGGCTGACGGTGCTCGGCCCATCCATTGCGTTCTGGGTGCGGCAGATCGACTGGCGCCTTCTGATACGTATGAACACCAGATGCCGAGTGCTCGGCCTTGTGGGCACCTGGGATCCACCGGGCCACCACCCAACCGGAGCGTGGATCGCCGGTTCAGTGCGTACCGCTGCCCTTCGGTGCCACTCCCACGACTCCCCACGATTGGGTCGCGGCTCCCGCACACAGGTGCTGGCCCGCGCAGTTACTGCCCGGTGAGTCGACGAAGAAGGTGCGCGGCATGGTCACGTGGAACTCGCCCCACTGCCAGACGTCCGTGGCCCGCTTGAACGGGATGACGGTGCAGAACAGGTCGGCGCTCCCACAGCCCGCTACTCGCTTGCCCGGGAAGGTCCACGCGATCGACGAGGTCGCGATCGCCCGGCGGTTCGACTCCGCCCCTGGCCACCACCCGCCCACTGAGCGCGACGACTACTAGCCGAAAGGGCCCCAGCCCACGGAGAGCTCCGGCGCCGGGGAGTTCGTGATGCGCGTGAGCTCCGAGCCATCGGGCCGGATCCGGTAGACGTCGTAGTTGCCTTCGTGGTTGCTGGCGAAGGCGATCCACTCGCCGTCAGGCGACCACGCAGGGGTCACCGCTCCGGCCATGTCGGGGAAGATCCCGCCCGGGCGGAAGACCGGAGTGTCCGCCGGGAAGTTCGTGATCTGCTTGAGCCCTGAGCCATCGGCGTTGAGAACCATCAGCTGACCGACGCCGTCCTTGACCGTCTGGGTCACGATGCGCGTGCCGTCAGGTGACCATCCGCGGCTCTCGCGATCGTTGAGCGTGGTGGTCAACCGTGTTCCCGCGCCACCTTCGACGGGCATGGTCCAGATGTCCTGTTGATTGGCGGGATCCGCCTCATCCGCATCGCTCGCGTAGAGCAGGAGGGAACCGTCCGGGGAGTATTTCGGGCCCACGTGCTGCTCCGGAGGATCAGTGAACGTGAGCTGGCGGACGTCGGATCCGTCGATGGCCATCGTGAAGATCTCGTAGTTACCATCCGCATCACTGGTGAAGGCAATGCGCGTGCCATCCGGTGAGACATGCGGCACCAGCGACCACTGCGCGCCGCGGTTCAACTCCGTGGGATCGCCGCCACGAACGGGTGCGCTCATGATCGATGATCCGTCCGCGTTCACCTGGGAGTAGACGACCGTCTCTCCATCGGGGGTGAGGGTGCTGTGCGCCTGCACTCCGGCACCTGAGGTCACCTGCCGCTCATCAGAGCCGTCGGGGTTCATCGCGTAGACATGGCCCGTGTTGCCGTCGTACCGCGTGAACGTGATGGTCGACGCATCGTTGCTGCCACATGCGGTGAGCACCAGGCTCAGAGCGATCAGTGCCGGAACAGCAAGACGCTTCATCATGCCTACCTTCCACTGAACGCAGTTGCTTGGCGGACCGAGTTCTTCTGCGTGACGTTGCCCTGCAGGCGGTCAATCCCCCCGTGAAGGTTACGCGCTGAGTCGGCCAGGACTGCGTGCGCGATAGACGCGCTCACCGCATCGATCCGAGCGAAGAGTCGCAGGCCGCCCGCGATCGACGTAAGCCCGTAGTGCGCATAGAACCCGTGGGCTCTCTCGTCTATCGCGTCCACGACGACGAGACGCCCAGCGCCCACGTTGGCTGCCGCCGCGACAGTTTCCAACGCGCGCGAGAGCGCTGGCCTGAGACCCTTAGACGACAATATGTCCGTCTGAGCGCTTCTTAATCCGCGCAATGTCGCATATGGCGGCCGTTAAGTGACACAATGTCGCGTATGGATCCGCTAGATCCCGTTTTGTCGCACCGGCCGGAGGGACACCCATGGCTCAGCAGCCCTTCCCCGCCCTCGTGTTCGCCAGCGAGGTCGACCGTCGGAGTCTGTCGCGAGCGCAGGCGCAGGGACGGATCGTGCGCATCGCGTCCGGCATCTATTCCGGCGACATCGGGTCCACCCCGGAGTCGCTCTCGCGGCGATACCTGTGGCCGATCGTCGCGCACGAGATGCCCGGCGCAGTCATCGTCGATCGGTCGGCTCGCGACGGCGGGCTGGGCCGGGACGGCACGATGTTCGTCGTCGCCGATCGCAGCAGGCCCCTTGTGCTTCCTGGCGTGACCGTCATCCCCCGCAGGGGTGCGCCAGCACTGCCCGGCGACATGCCCTTGCCCGACGGGATCTACGTGGCGGGCGAGGCTCGCAGCCTGCTGGAGAACCTGACGCCAAGCCGACGAACCGCCGCAGGAATCCGACGCACGCTGACCCGGATCGAGGTCGAGGAGTGGATCGACGCGCTGCTCGCCAGCCGCGGCGTCGAGGGCATCAATAGCCTGCGAGACCAGGCCCGGCAGTTGGCTCCATCGCTGGAGAGGGAACGGGAGTTCGCCGCGCTCGACGAGCTGATCGGTGCAGCACTGTCCACGCGCGACGCCTCCCAACTGACCTCACCTGCCTTGAGGTCACGTGCGCAAGGCCAGCCGTACGACCACGACCGGCTCGACGCATTCGCCCGCATGGCCACGTCGCTTGCGGCAGCGGCGCCTGACGTCCTACCGCTCCTGCCTGCGGATCAGAGCCGGCGCACACTGCTGCCGTTCTACGAGGCGTACTTCTCCAACTACATCGAAGGCACCGAGTTCACCCTGGACGAAGCCGCCGAGATCGTCCTTGAGAACGCCGCTTCGCAGCAGCGGCCACTGGACGCGCATGACGTCCTGGGGACCTACCGCATCACATCCGACGCCGATGAGATGCGCCGAACCCCGCGAAGTGGAAGCGAACTCGTCGAGCTCCTGAAAGCACGGCACGCTGTCCTGCTCGGTGCACGCACGGAC
>JAPLBU010000114.1 GCA_026392575.1 Actinomycetota bacterium
GCGATGACCTCGTCGGCCGCTGCCGGGCTGACGATGAGGCCGAGTGCGAGAACGGCACCGGTGAGGGCCGCCGCCGCGCGGCCGGTGATACGGATGTGACGGTTGGTATTCATGGTGTTTCCCCCTCGTGCGCCCCGGTTGGGGCGGTGATGCGAGGGTGATGCCCGAATCCCGTCAGGCCAAACCCGATGGGCCTACCTGTGGATATCCGAGGGGCGGCTGGCGCCTGTGGATCAGCGGTCGCGCGTGACGACGAGGTCGCCGAGGCCCACCACAACCGACGGGCTGAACGTGTAGGTGCCGAGGGCCTTGTTGAGCTGGTCGGCCATGTCCTGGCCGTTGATCCTCAATTGGACGCCGCGGTAGATCGCCGTGACGGTCGACTGGCCCGTGACGCGGCTACGCGACCGGATCCCGCTGATCTTGAACAGGCTGGCGTTGGTGCCGTCTGCCAACACGCAGTCAACGACGCGGGCGATGGTGTCGATGGTGGGGGACGAGCAGCGAACGCTGACACCCGTCGTGGTGTTGGTGAGCCGGAAGCCGCCGGCGGCCGCGTTGGCCGAGCCGGTCTTCGCGACGATCGGCAGCGACACGCGTGCGGTCGTGCCCGTGGTCGTCGTCGTGACGGAGCCGGGGCTCACACCGATGAGCACGATTTCCTCCTGCGCCCAGGTCGGCAGGATGCCGTTGGCGGTGGAGAACGAGAAGGTGCCGGATGCCGGGACCGTCTCGGTGGCCTGGGCGGGAGTGGCCATCAGCAGGGTCAGGCCGACGACGCAGACGATCGCGATCGTGCGCACGCGCATTACGACCTCCCGTGCAGTTGCCCCCGGTGTTCGGCAAGGATAACCCCGTGACGGCCATCGCACTTTCGACCGACGATCTGCTGGCGCGCCTGCATGAGGCCGTCGGCGCGTCGCAGGTGATCAGCGACCCGTCGCTCATGGAGCAGTACGTCGTCGACTGGTCCCGTCGCTTCAGCGGCCCTGCGCTCGCCGTCGTGCGCCCCGGCAGCACCGCGGAGGTCGCGCTGGTCATGCGCGCCTGCGCCGATGCCGGAGTGCCGGTGCTGCCCCAGGGGGGAAACACCGGGCTGGTCGGTGGCTCGGTGCCCGGCCCCTCTGACGCACAGCCGCCCGTGATCCTGTCGACCCGTCGCCTCTCGTCGATCGATCCCGTCGACTCCCTGTCCGGGCGCAGGCACGCAGCGGCCGCCGGCTGGTACTACGGCGTCGACCTCGCAGCCCGCGACTCGGCCACCATCGGCGGCACCGTCGCGACGAATGCCGGCGGCATCCACGTGATCGCCTACGGCATGACGCGCGCGCAAGTCGTCGGCATCGAGGCCGTCCTGCCCGACGGGTCCGTCGTCTCGCACCTGTCCGGGCTGCTCAAGGACAACACCGGCTACGACCTCGGCGCGCTGCTCTGCGGATCGGAGGGCACGCTCGGCGTCATCACGGCCGTGCGCCTGCGACTGCACCGTCCCGCCGGGCGCACGTCCGTTGCCTTGATCGGCTGCCCGTCGTACGCCGCTGCGATGGAGCTCATGTCTTCGGCCGTGGCTCCGGGAGTGCGACTGCTCGCGGCCGAGGTGCTCGACGAGCCCGGCCTCGACCTCGCCTGCACCACGGCGGGCCTGGCCTGGCCGCTAGTGGCGCGGCATCCGGTGGCGCTGCTGCTCGAGGTGGTCGATGGCGGTGATGCGTCGGGCTTCGTCGGCCTCGACGACGCCGACGTGATCGTCGGGCTCGACGCTTCCGAGCAGGCGCGCATCTGGTCCTTCCGCGAGCGGCAGGGCGAGGTGTTCTCGTCGCTCGGCATGACGCACAAGCTCGATGTGTCGGTGCCGCTGGCCGTCCTGGCCGACGCTGCCGACGAGCTGAAGGCCCTGGTCGGCGCGTACCCCACCGTCGAGGTGTTCGGCGTCTTCGGCCACCTCGCCGACGGCAACATCCACCTCGAGATCCACGGCCCCCCGGCTGACGACACCGCCATCGACCTGGCGATCCTCGAATGCGTGGCGCGCTACGGCGGCTCGGTGTCGGCGGAGCACGGCATCGGCCGGGCCAAGGCGGGCGAGCTGCACCTGTGCCGCTCGGCGACGGAGATCGCGGCCATGCGGGCGATCAAGGCGGCGTGGGACCCGCAGGGGCTGATGAACCCGGGCGTGCTGTTCGCCTGAGGAGCAATCCCGTTGTCAGGCCTCCCGGATAGGTTCCAGCGAGGGGGTGGGCATGACGGTCTGGCTGCGTCCATCGATGGGCCTGAGCGATGAGGCGGACTTCGTCATCCACATGGGGACGGGGGATGCGGACCTCATTCTGCGCGGTTCCGTGATCCCCAATTACGACAAGTACCGAGACATCCTGCCGGGACGCGAAACCCGTGGAGCCTTCGTCGTGTCCACGTTCGCCGCCATCGACGGCGTGACGGAACTGGACATCCTGAGGGCGATGAAACAGAACCGATTCGCTCGAGCCCCGTACGGGAGGCTCCACGACTTGGTGATCTACCCCACCTCGATGACGGCAGAGGGGATTCCAACTCGAGTCATGGCCGTCCACTTCGATATCGAGATCCCAGGTGCTGACTGGACTCCGCGTTCCGGCACCGTGGATCGCATCACTGCGGATGAGGAGGACGAACTCGTGAGCATCCTCAAGCCCGGGTTGGAGTTGATTCTGGGCAGGTTCTCGCCCGCTCCGCCCCGCGGTGGTAGCGACAAGCGCGACATCTATCCCGAACTGCGGCAGGGAGGTCAACGGTGACATCTACTCAGCCCCTTGGACAGCCCGTAGAATTGAGATCCAGCCTGACAGCGCGAAGGGAGCCCGTCATGCAGCAAGCAGAGACCAAGCGTCTTCTCGTGGACTTCACTTTCGCCGGGCACGCCCAGAGGTTCTCGGTGCCCGTCCTTGCCCACACGCGGCGCAACCTTCACATGGGGGACACCGTCATCCTCTTCGGAGACGACGTCCCCGACACGCTGGCCAGGGTGCTATCGGTGTCCGCGGAGCAGTCGGAGGTCGAGTTCGAACTGGTGGATAGCCGGTCTTGACGGTGCTTTCGGGTAGAATTTCAGAAAACCACCCGAAATTCAGAAAGGCCAGCGATGACGTCGATCACCGTGCGCCAGCGCAACCAGGTCACCATCCCCAAGGCCATCGCCGAGGCGGCGGGCCTCACCGAGGGCACCGTCTGCGACCTGCACTACGAAAACGGGGTCATCACCATCAAGGTGCCGTGGCACCGCGAGCCGGGCGACAGCATCCTGAAGTACGCGGGGATCGCCCGCGGGGTGTGGGGCGAGACGCCCGAGGAGGTCGACCGGACGATCCGCGAACTGCGCGACTCGTGGGACCGTGAGCTCCCCGGATGAACCGGCTACTCGGCAAGCGGGTCTACCTCGACTCGAACGTGTTCATCTACTTCCTCCAGCAGGACCCCCAGCGGTTCGCCGTAGCGGCAGAGCTCGTCGACGCTGCCCACCGTGGTCGATTCGCCGCAGTCACGGGTGACGCAGTGGTCGCTGAGGTCATGGTGCTTCCCTATCGCTCAGCCGACACCGAAATGATCGAGCGGGTCCGCACGTTCTTCGACACACCTCGCCTTTTCGACATCCGGACGCACCGTGCCCCTGACTTCGATGCAGCAGCGAGGCTGAGGGGCGAACGCAGGATCTCGATGATGGACGCGCTCCACCTCGCCACTGCGGTCAACTCGTCCTGCGAGTACTTCGTGACGAATGACTCACGGATCCCTGATATCGAGGGTGTCGCGATCGTGCGCCTCTCGGACCTCGTCTCAGGCGAGTAGTAGTCCCAGCTCGTCCGGCGTCGCCGCAAGCGCGACCGCACCCGCACCCTGCAGTTCGTCCGCATCCCCGTAGCCCCACAGCACGCCGATCGTCTCGATGCCGTGCGCGCGTGCTCCGTGCACGTCGTGCTCGCGATCGCCGACCATGATGATGCTCGCGCCATCCGACAGCCGCCCGAGGAGGGACAACTCCGCCAGGGTGTGGGCGATGACGGCGGCCTTGTCGTGCCGGATGCCCTCGAGGTCAGACCCGCCGATGAACGCGAGGTACTGCGCGAGGTCGAAGTGCTCGATGATCCGCGTGGCGGAGTACGTCGGCTTCGATGTTGCCACGGCGAGCGTCAGGCCGCGCTGATCGAGGATGGCAAGCAGGTCGGGGATGCCGTCGTACACCTCGTTCTCGAACAGGCCGACATCGTGATAACGCTCGCGGTACAGGGCAATAGCGGTGTCGACGTCGGCAGGAGACATGCCGAAGTGGTCGCGGAAGGTCGGAACGAGGGGCGGCCCGAGGAAGGTCCGCATGGCTGCGTCATCCGGGTGCTCGACACCCATCGAGTCGAGGGCGAAGCGGATGCAGTTGAGGATGCCCGGGGCAGCGTCGGTGAGGGTGCCGTCGAGGTCAAGGAGGAGAACATCGGGTGTCGCAGGGGGCATGGCCCGAATATGGCACACCCGCGCGCCTACTGTGTGCGCGTGGAGTCCGCTCGCGGCATCGAGGTCGTCGCCCATCGTGGTGCCAGCCAGGAGGAGCCCGAGCACTCCCTGGCCGCCTACCTGCTCGCCGTCCAGCAGGGTGCCGACGCCATCGAGTGCGATGTCCGGCTGACGTCCGACGGCACGCTGGTGCTGGTGCATGATCGCCGCATCGACCGCACGAGCACCGGTCGCGGTGCCGTCAGCGGGAAGACCCTCGAGCAGCTCACCGCCTACGACTACAGCCGGACGGATGACGTCTGGCTCGACTACGAGGACCCGACACCCGACGAGTCGCGCACCGAAGTGCTGACGCTGCAGGCCCTGCTTGCGGCGATGCTCGAGGCATCGCCAACCGTCCGCTTCGCCATCGAGACGAAGCATCCGACGCGGTATGGCCGATATGTCGAGGATTCGCTGGTCGAGATGCTGCGCGGATTCGGGCTCATCCGCCTGCGCGGCGACGAGGTTCCGCGGGCCCGCGTCATGTCGTTCAGCCGGACAGCCGTGCGTCACGTCAGCGAGTTGGTGCCGTTGATCCCGACCGTCTACCTGATGAACGATGTACCGCGCCGCTACCGCGATGGCTCGCTGCCGGCAGGCGTGCAGGTCGCCGGACCGTCCATCGCGGTGCTGCGCGAGCACCCGGAGTACGTCGGGCGCGTCCATGACCGCGGCGGCCTCGTGCATGTGTGGACCGTCGATGAGCGGGCCGACGTCGAGCTCTGCGTTGCGCTGGGCGTCGATGCGGTCATCACCAACCGCCCGGGACGGGTGCGGGAGATGCTCGGCCGATAGGTTTCCGCCATGGGTAGACGGAGCACGGCGAAGCGGACCAACGGCCCGGCAGGCGACACGGTCGCCGGCACGGATCAGACCGATATCCCCGTGGTGGGCATGCGGGAGCCCTGCCCCTGTGGCTCCGGCCGCCGGTACAAGGCCTGCCACGGTCGATCCGCGTCCGCTGTCTTCGTCGGCCCGGCGCGCCCGTTCGTCGGGCTGGCGTCCGAGTGCGACCTCGTGGCGATGCGCGAACTCGTGCCTGCCGCCTCCGCCAAGCTGAAGCTCATCGGCGAGCACGCCGATCGCGACGTCACCCTCGTCACCGTGCTGCCGATGGCGTGGCCCGCCCTCGTCCGACAGGACGGCTCGATCCTCGTCGGCATGCAGGTCAACGTCGGCTCGGGCGATGCCTCGCGCGACGTCGCTGATGCGCTCATCGCCGCCCTCGACGCGGCACCCGGTGAGCCCGTCGCGCTTGGTCGCGTCACGGCTGAGTCACCGCAGCTGCAGGACATCATCGATCCGTCGGTCGCTCTCGACATCACCGTGCACGACAACTTCGACTTCTGGGTCGATGGTGCCGGCGACGTTGCCGACGACGTGCGTGCGTCGCTCGAGCAGGCAAGTGCCTACGCGCACCCGACCGCGAAGCTCGCGAGCGTGCCGTCGGCGTACTGGACGCAGATGGGCGAGAAGGAGCACCTGCGCTGGATGATGCCGTATGACGAGGAGCCGCTGCTCAACGCGCTTGCGCGGCTGCACGCTGCTGGCGAGGACACTCTCGGCGAGGACACGCGGCTCGTCGGCATGTTCCGCGCGCAGGGGCTCGTCTGCCCGGTGTGGGACCTGCCGCTCGGCACCGGTGCGGCCGCGATCGAGGAGCCGGCGAAGGCATTCGGCGATCGGCTTGCTGCCGCCCTGGCCGACCCGGCACCGCTCACCAACGACGAGCGTCGGGCGCGTGCGGGCCTGACGACCCGCCAGGTCACACTGCGCTAGTGACCGCAGACCTCGTGGAATCGCCGCGGATGCCCGCAGTGACCACGCGAAGGAGTTACCTGCCGGCCTTAGCGGTTGCGGTGACTCTCCCGGCGGCTTTCAGTCAGCTCTGGCCGAACCGATTCCCGACTCCGGGCTACGCCGTCTATGCACTGATGACGCTGGTGCTCATTGCTCTGTCCGTTGCCCTCTGGGTTCGAGCTCCTTCAGATGTGGTCTCGGATTCGCGGCTGAAGGTCCTTCTGATTCTCGTTTTCGTCACGTGGGTCTGGGCTGCGACCATCCTCGTTTTGAAGGATGAGGGTGACTGGCGATTCGGACTGATCGCGCTGTTGATCCTCGTCATGGTCTATGCGAAGCAGCCGCGATACGTCGATGTTCGACGAGCCATGGCCTGGGTGGCGGTCATCGAGGCCGCAAGCGTGTGGTTCAACTGGACTCTGTCCCAGTTCGGACTCCAGCCGTCGGACTGGCTCAGTCATGACAACCTGCTATGCCGGCCGGCGCATCGGGCTGCGTTGATTCCCTTCACAGGCGGTGAGGACTGGGGTGGCCCCTTCGGTCACGGGAACATCCTGGGCGAGGTGGGTGCCTACATCGTGTTCTTCGCACTTCCCCAGCGTGGACTGCTCAGAGTGGCTCTCGTGGCGTCCGGTGCCTACTTCGTCGCTATCTCGCGCTCGGAGACGGCGCTTCTCGGCTTCCTCGCGGGACTGGCAGTGATCGTCCTCTTCTGGATCTATCGCACGCGGAGCCGCGCAGTCAGCGACGTCGCCATCATGGCGTTTGCGGGTGTGGGCTCCGCTCTCGCCGTGGCATACGTGATTGTGAACCCGACCTTGAGCGAGCGTACGTACGGCTGGCCAGGGCTCCTGTCCCTGTGGCGCGACTCCCCGATAGTTGGCGTTCCCCAAGCGCTCATCGCTCAACTGGTGGAAGAGGAGGAACTGCCGGTATGGGCGGCTGTCCATGCTCACAATATGTGGATAGACACGCTTTTGCGGAGTGGGATTGTTGGGGCCCTGTTGGTGTTGTCCGTGGTTCTGATCGCGGCCACCGTGATGGTGAAGGCCGGGAAGGTTGGTTTCGCGGTCGGAGCCGGGCTCCTTTGCGCGATGCTGGTGTTCGGCTTTGCTGAGAAGGTCTTCTCCTGGGGCGACGGGCTGGGTGTCCTCTTCTTGCTTCTGCTAGGGATTCTTGGGAGTTCCGCGTGGGTCCGTGAGACCACCCAAGAGCGCGCTACACCCTGACGAACTCAACCGCCGTCCACAGTGCGAGTGCGGTGAGGATCGCACCGGACACCAGCCGGATCCGCCAGATCGGCACGCGCGTGCGCAGCCAGCTCCCGACGAGCACGGCCAGGGCGGAGACCACGAGCAGTGCCGACCATGAGCCGATGAACACCGAGAGCGGCTCGTCGGTGCGTGCAGCCAGGCCGGCCGTGAGCAGCTGGCTCAGGTCGCCCCACTCCGCGGTGAACAGGATGACGAAGCTCACGACGAAGATCCGCCCGCGCGACGTCGGGTTCTGTGCCTCGGCCTTCGTGGAGATCTCGGCCTCCTCGTCGGCCTCCTCCGCCTGCTCCTCCGCTCGGGACGACAGCCCACCCTTGATCATCACGAAGGCGCCGATCGCGAAGAGCGCGAAGGTGATGGCGAGCACCAGTCGCTGCGGTGCCAGCGCGAGCAGCCCGCCGGCCGTCACGGCGATGAGGACCTGTACGAAGAACGCCGCAGCGACGCCGAGCCACACCCACAGGTGACGGAACCGGGTGGCCAGGACGAGGGTTGCGACGAACGTCTTGTCGGGCAGTTCGGCGGGGAAGATCAGCGCG
>JAPLBU010000108.1 GCA_026392575.1 Actinomycetota bacterium
ACCGCGCACGTACACGAGGGTGTTGGCGGTGCCCAGATCGACGGCCATGTCGCGGCCGACGAACGAGGAGGATCCAGCCATGGGGGAAGTGGCCTTCCAAGTGGGAGCAGGGACCCCCATCCTAGACGCTCGGTAACGGCATGGTCACAAGCATGCCCCCTATGCGGCCTATGCCCCCATATGGGCGATTAGGTCGATGCGATGCGCTCGGCCCGCTCGATCTCCTTGGCGCGCAGGAAGGCCTCAAGCCGGACCGCGACGTCACTGTCCGACGGCATGTCGAAGGCCGTCGTGACCACGGCACCGAGATCGGCCCGGTAGTCATGGCCCCGACTCTCGAATAGGCCCGGCTTGACGTTGGTCGCGAACATCGTGTCGACGAAAGCCTGCGCGAAGGTGATGCCCGGCTTCCAGCCCATGTCCTCGGGAACGTTTCGACCGCGGGCTCCGTCGGTCGGCAGCCAGGACGGGCGGTTCAGCAGCAGCTTCGGGCGGAACCGCACGACCGGATCACCGTCATGCTCGAGGAACCAGACCCGCGGCCGCGGCGAGGGCATGGGAGCGGGCAACTGCTCAGGCCGATCGACCGTGTAGGACTCCCCCACGCACAGGTCGTGGAAGACATCTGCCTGCTCGCCGCCGGGGGTACCGACCCAGAGCGCAGCGGCGACTCCGTAGTGGTCCAGATCGGACGGGCCACCCGGTACGGCAGCCTCCTGCACCTTCGCCCCAAGGCTCTCGCCGTAAAGCAGCAGGCGTGGCTTCGTCTCGCGGGTCTGCAATTCGGTGCGGATGGCGTCGAGCAGCAGCCGCTGGGTGTGGGCGGCGAGTTCGACCTTGCCCATCGACAGGAAGGACGGCAACAAGCCGTAGCCCACCGCCACCGCCGCGCTGTCGCCTCGGGACAGGACCTCCAGGACATCGACCGGGAACGAGTTTGCGTACCCCGACCCGGCCGGCGCCTGCACGATCAGGTGCGCGCGGTCGAAGGCGCCCGTACGGCGTAGTTCCGTCATCGCGAGGCCGACACGCTGCTCGGGCGTGCTGGCAGCATCGACCCCGACGAACACGCGCACGGGTGTTGCGACCGGCTCCTGGCCCGTCACCTGGCGAATGTCGTCGGCCGTGCTGACGGAGCCGACGAACCTCGCGCCCTCACGACCGAGCTCATCGAGGGCCACCACCGAGCCCGGACCACCGGAGACCTCCGGATCGGTCGGGGGCGTGGCGAACGCCGGGTCGAGATCCCTGCTCTGGGTGGCCATGCGAGCCAGAACCCGCTGCGCCGCAGCGGTTCCAGCGATCGAGATGCCCGCGAGGATGCCCGCGCCGACCAGCACGGGAGCCACGGTGGTGACGGGACCCGGGCCACGGCCGGTGACGGCCCGCAGCATCGAGAGTCCGACACCTGTCTTCACGCCCACCGCCAGGCCGACGACTCCGCCGAGTGCCAGCGGGAACGCCGTGCGCACCTTGTCGGGCCACGGTACGAGCGTCGACCCGCGCGAGACTGCTGCAACCAGGCCGCCAGCGGCGACGCCGGCAGCCAGACCTACCGCGGCGGGCTTCATGGACTACGCCAGACCGGGGAAGAACAGCTCGATCTCCCGCGCTGCGGACTCAGGTGAGTCGGATCCGTGGGTCACGTTGTTCTGCATCTCCGTGGCGAGGTCGCCGCGGATGGTGCCGAGCGGTGCATTCACGGGGTTGGTGGCACCCATCATGCTGCGCCACTGCACGATCGCGTCGGGACCCTCGATGACCGCGGCCACGAGCGGGCTGCTGGTGATGAACTCGACCAGGTCGCCGAAGAAGCCCTTGCCCTTGTGCTCGCCGTAGTGCTCCTCGGCGATCTCCACGGTCAGGGTGCGCAGTTCCATGGCGACGATCGTGAAGCCCTTGCGCTCGATGCGGCCGAGCACCTCGCCGACGAGGCCACGGGCCACGCCATCGGGCTTGATCAGGACGAGGGTGCGCTCAGACACGACTTGCTCCTTCAGATACCGGGGAGGCGCCACGAGGGCGATGCGCCGTCATCCTAACGAGGAGGGATCGGCCGGCTGCCCGCCGCCAGCATCGCCGATATCTCGGCCACCTCCGTGAGCCGGCCGGATGCCATCGCGATGACGAGGTCGTAGGCCTCGTCGTTGGTCAAGGTCAGCCGCCAGCCGTTCACCCCAAGGAAGGCCAGTGCCGCCGCCAGCCCGAGGCGCTTGTTGCCGTCGATGAGCGGGTGATTCCCGACGATCGAGTGCATGAGCGCGGCCGTCTTGTCGTGCACGGTGGCGTAGGCATCCTGGCCGAAGACCGTTGCCTGAGGGCGAGCGGCGGCCGACGCCAGCAAGCCGGCATCGCGCACGGCGACGTTGCCGTCGAGGACCCGGTCCGCGATGTGGAGCAGATCCTCGAGGTCGAGGTAGATCACTCGCCGAGCCGGCGCAGCGCGTCGGCATAGCGCGGGAGTTCGTCATCGAGAACTCGGTCGACAGCGTCCAGTCGGCTATGTCGCTCGATGTACTCGGCGACGGCCAGTTTGACGACCTCCTGCATGGACCTGCCCTCGGCATCGGCCCGTTCCCGGAGGGCATCGTTGGTGCGCTCGTCAAGGCGAAGAGTCATGGCCATGACGCTACGGTATCACCGCCGATACCACTAGCCCCCGTCGCTCGCCTGTGCACGCATGGCATCGACCCGGCGGCCGTTGTGGACAGCCAGGTACCACAGCACGACGAAGATGCCGCCGACGATGAGCATCGTCCAGCCGACGACGACGCTGGTTGCCAGCACGAGCACCTGCATCGCCCAACCCACCGCGATCCCCCACGGGCGACCCAGCACGCCGATCGCGAGGATCAGCAGGAGCATCAGGAGCAGCCCAGTGGCCCAAGCCAGACCGACGTTGGACACCGAGCCGTTCGAGGCCGCGAGCGAGGTCGCCAGGAACACGACGATCGCCTCGACCCCGAGTACCGACGAGCAGAGCACCCTCATGGGAGCGTGACCAGAAGTCGACGGGCATCGCCCACCAAAACGACTGAACCGGTCACCAGCACCCCTGCGCCGCCGAACTCGCCCGACTCCTCGGTCAGGGCGATCGCGCGGTCGATGGCGTCCGGCAGGTCGGGCTCGACGAAGACGCGGTCGGTGCCGAACACCTCCTCGGCGATGGCTCCAAGGGAATCGGCGTCAAAGGCACGCGGTGACGAAGGCTGCGTGACGACGATGCTGTGAAGACAGGTCTCGAGGGCGGTCAGGATCCCGCGGGCGTCCTTGTCGGCAAGCACGCCGACGACCCCGACCAGGGAGGTGAAGTCGAATGAGTCGTCGATGGCGCGGGCCAGCGCCGTAGCGCCGTGCGGATTGTGGGCTGCGTCGACGATCACCGTCGGGCTCCGTCGAACGACCTCGAGACGGCCCGGTGACGTCGCGGTCGCGAAGCCAGCACGGACGACGTCCGCGTCGAGCGGGCCCACACCGCCGAGGAAGGCCTCGACCGCTGCGAGGGCGAGCGCAGCGTTGCGGGCCTGATGCTCGCCGAACAGCGGAAGGAAGACATCGTCGTACACGGCATTGAGTCCCCGTAGCGACAGCACCTGCCCGCCAACAGCGACACCGCGCGCCGCGACACCGAACTCGAGACCTTCGCGCGCGACGACCGCGTCGACCTCGACCGTGCGCAGGAGGATGACCTCGGCTGCGGCCAGTTCCTGCTGCGCCACAACCGCAATTGATCCCGGCTTGATGATCCCGGCCTTCTCGCCCGCGATCTGCTCGATCGTCTCGCCGAGATACTCGCGATGGTCGAGCCCGATCGGCGTGATGACCGCCACGACGCCGTCGGCGACATTGGTCGAGTCCCACCCCCCGCCGAGGCCGACCTCGACGATCGCGACGTCGACAGGCGCGTCGGCGAAAGCCGCAAAGGCCAGTCCCGTCATGACCTCGAAGTACGACAGCGGCACGCCGCCATCACGTGCTGAGTTCGCATCCACGACCGCGACATAGGGCGCGAGTTCCTCCCACGTCGCCAGGAGCCGGTCCGCAGACACGGGCTCCCCGTCGAAGCAGATGCGTTCGCGGGCATCGACGAGATGCGGCGACGTGAACAGTCCCGTGCGCAGGCCGTAGGACCGCAGAAGCGACTCGATCATGCGCGCCGTCG
>JAPLBU010000240.1 GCA_026392575.1 Actinomycetota bacterium
CCCGGTCAGCGCCCCGCGGTCGGGCGCAGCTCGTCGAGGTCGAGCACCCGCACGTGCAGGGTGGTCCGCTGCTGCAGCGCCGCCCGCAGGGCGCGGTGCACGCCGTCCTCGAGGTAGATGGACCCGCGCCACGCCACGGCGTGCGACCCCAGCTGACGACATCGCGCACGGTGAAGCCGAAAGACACCTGCGTGTCCTGCGTGAGGATCGCTCGGCGACGAGCCAACTCCCGGTGCCCGAGTGTGTCGATGGGGATGCCGCCGATCGTGATCCGGCCGGCCGACGGTGAGAGCTCGCCGGCCAGGAGGCCGAGCAGCGTCGACTTTCCCGACCCGTTGCGGCCGATGACGGCCGTGATCTGACCGGCGGGGATGTGCAGGGTGGTGGAGTGAAGTCGCTGACGCTCGCCCGTGCGGAGGGAGGCCTCATGCAGCTCGGCCGCTGCCTGGCCACTCATGCCCAGCCGCCCTGACGCGCGCGCGTGCGCCGCAGCAGCACGAAGAACGCCGGCGCACCGATGATCGCGGTGATCGCTCCGATGGGAACCTCGATGGGATTGGCGACGATGCGTGCGAGCGTGTCCGACACGAGGAGCAGGATCGCTCCGGCGAGTGCGCTGAGTGCCATGAGCGGTGCATGTCGTGGGCCGACGAGGGCACGCACGGCATGTGGCACCAGCAGGCCGACAAAGGCGATGACTCCGACCGCACCGACGCCAGCACCGACGAGCAGGACGGTGGCACCGAGAGCTCGGTACCGAACGGATGTCACGTTGATGCCCGCAGCAAAGGCGCCTCGATCCCCGAGTGATAGCACATCGAGCGGGCGGGCGACGCTGGCCGCGAGGATGGCGCCACCGACGATGAATGGCAGCACGGATACGACCGCGGCCCATGTCGAGAGGGCGAGGCTGCCGCTCGACCAGAATGTCAGGGATCGCCCGGCGGCCGACGGGCTCATCGAAACGATCACGGCCAGGACCGAGCCGGCGAAGGCGGTCACTGCCACACCTGCCAGCAGGAGGGTCACGACTTCGGGTCGCTTGTCGTGCAATGAGGCGGCGACCACGACGACGACTGCGATTGCGGCCCCGACCGTTGCCGCGACTCCTGCTCCGAGCGTGCCGTAGGCGATCCCGGCGCTCGCTGCGGCCACGACGCCGAGTGCGGCACCAGCGGAGACACCGACGAGGGCGGGATCGGCGAGTGGGTTCGCGAGGGACCCCTGCATCAGGGCCCCGGCCAGACCCAGGCCGCTGCCGATGAGGACGGCCATGACGACGCGGGGGGCGCGGATGCTCATGACGATCTCGGATGTCGGCTGGGCCGCGCCCAGGGTGAGGGCCGCAAAGCAGAGTCCGACGAGAACGACAATGAGCAGCAGTGCGATCCACGGCCACGCGGGCATCGTGCGGCTGCCCCGTGTCACGGGGCCAGCCGGCCGATTGCCGAGGCGAGCTGGTCGACCAGTCGCCCGGTGCGCGGCCCGAAGGACAGCAGTAACGTGTCGTCGACGGCGATGACACGTCGGTCGCGGCCGGCAGTGGTCTGGGCCACGCCGGGCAGGGCGACCAGCCCGTCGATTCCGCCGACCGACTCGAGGCCCTTCGTCATCACCAGGATGACATCCGGGTTGAGCATCGCGACGGACTCGGCGGTCAGCGGCACGAAGGCGGCGAGGCCGGCATCGGCACCCGCATCCGTGCCGCCGGCCGCAGCAATGAGGGCGTCAGCCCCGGACCCGCGGCCGCCGACAAGGTAAATCGCCGATGTGCCGCGCAGGTACAGGAATGCCACCCGGGGTCGGGTGCCGGATGCTGAGGAAGACGGAGCCGCTGCGGCGGTGGCCTCAGCGATGACGGCATCCGCAACGGCGGTCGGGACGCCTGCGGCATCGGCCACGGCCTGTGTGCGAGGGGCGATGTCGTCCAACGTCCACGCCTCGGGAACCTCGACGACAGTGACTCCGGAATCGCGCAGCTGAGTTATCACCTCCGACGGTGATGTGGCTGCGTCGATGATGACGAGGTCGGGGTTCGTGGCGAGTACCCGCTCCGCGCTCGCTGCGTGCGCCTTCGTCACGACCGGTGCGTCCGCGATCTGTGGCACGTTGCTGGTCTCGTCACGGCCGACGACGCGATCAGCGACCCCAAGCGCCGCGAGCGTCTCGCCGACACCGGTGGCAAGGCTGACGATGCGCTGCGGGCCACCTGTCATCGGCGACGCGGGCTGGGGCTCAGGCATGGGCACGTCGGCGGACGAGATCGTGATGACGTCAGGCGCGATGGAGGATGCGGCCGACGGCTGCGTGTCAGGGGGAGTCGACGACAGATCTGCCGGCGTCGAAGCGCAGGCGGTGGCGAGCGTCGCGGTGATGATCGCGCTAGCGAGCATGGTGGGAAGTCGTCGGAGCACCGGCTGATTATCGCGGCGTCAGATGATGGTGTTGCCGATGACGTGTCGGCATGACGCCGACACTGTGTCGGGCGGCGGATGTGATCGCGACCCTACTGTCCGCCTGTGCCCGATCTGCATCTCTGTGCTCGCCGAGCCGCGACTGCTGTCTGCGTCGCCTCGGCCTTTCTGGCGCTCGCCATCGCGCCCTCGAATGCGGCACCCAGCGGAGCTGGTGGCACGACGACCGTGACGACGAAGAGCGGTCTCTCCTTGACGGTGACGCCGGTTCGCCGGTTGCCGTCGTCGGCGACCGTGCATGTCACGGGCAAGGGCTACGACCGCACGGTCGGCATCTACGTCGCACTCTGTGTGACTCCGGTGAAGGGCGTGGCCCCGTCACCCTGTGGTGGCGGCGTGAATATGTCCGGTGCGAGTGCGGCATCGGCGTGGATCTCGTCCAATCCGCCGCCATACGGGGTCGCCCTGGCGGTCCCATACCGGCGCGGGGGCCGCTTTGACGTCACGATGAGCGTCTCGCCCATGATCGGCACCGTCGACTGCCGCCAGGCCTCCTGCGCCATCGTCACCCGGGCTGATCACACCAGGCCAGGGGAGCGTCGCTTCGACGTCGTCGTCCCCGTCACGTTCGCCCCGTAGTTCCCAACCCCTCGAGGAGATTCGCATGACACCCGTCCGCATCGTGCTCGCCGGCATCGGCATCGCACTCGTCGCCGGCATCGGCGCCGCACCGGCCATGGCGACTGATGGCTTCAACGCGACGATCGCTGGGCAGCGCAGCTTCACGCCGCTGGTCAACCTGCCGCAGTCATCGATCCAGACGGTTGATGTGGTGAACCTCCCAGCAGGTGTGGGGCTCTACGCCCTCAATTGCAAGGTGCCTGCCGACCCGCGTTCCGCGCCCACCCTGTGCGACCTGTCGACCGACGCGGCGGCGTACCTCCCAGCCACCGATGCTGCGCGGGCGACGGTGGGGATGCCGATCAAGGTGAACGCGGAGTTCTACGGCCAGAACCCCAATCCCACATCTGGTCCCACCGCAGACGAGAGTGTCGACTGCCGCGCTGATACCGGCAACCCCCGTGCCACCACCTGCGCGGTGTACGTGCTCGGTGCCGGCAAGGAGAGTGTCAATCCGGCATACCTGCGGGTCTTCCCGACGGCGTTCCTGCCGACCAGTGCCAAGCGGATGACCGACGCGGCGCTCATCGCCTTCGGTGACACGACGGTGGCACGCGGCGCGAAGCCGAAGCTGACGGCAAGCTCGCCTGTTCCGTTCGCGGTGACGCTGAAGTCGGGTCTGACACCCAGCGTCTCCGCGGACAACTGCTCGGTTGCGGGTGGCAAGATCACGGCACTCAAGAGCCAGGGCACCTGCATCGTGCGGATCAAATCGACCGGCGGGAAGAACTTCAAGCCGCTCGTCACGACCCAGGTACTGCGCCTGATCAAGTAGCG
>JAPLBU010000283.1 GCA_026392575.1 Actinomycetota bacterium
AGAAGACCCGCATGGGCAAGGCGACCCGAGCCGTGTCGGACAACCCTGGGCTCGCCTCCAGCGCTGGTATCAATGTCGAGCGCGTCATCACGGTCGTCTGGATCGTCGGCGCTGCCCTTGCCGGGCTCTCCGGCGTCCTGCTCGGCTTCTCGCAGCAGGTGTCGTTCCAGATGGGCTTCCAGCTCCTGCTGCTCGTGTTCGCGGCGGTCACTCTCGGTGGTCTGGGCACCATCTGGGGTGCGATTGTCGGCTCGCTCGTCGTCGGCCTGTTCCTGCAGCTCACGACTCTGATCATCCCCACGGAACTCAAGAGCGTCGGAGCGCTCCTGGTGCTGATCGTGATCCTCCTTGTCCGTCCGTACGGCCTCCTGGGCCGTCGTGAGCGCGTGGGTTAGGGGCTGTCATGGACTGGGGATACATCATCTCGGTGATGATCGTCTCGGCGTTCGGCGTCGAGGCAATCGTCTTCGGACTTGCCGCCATCGGCATCAACATGCAGTTCGGCTACACCGGACTGCTCAACTTCGGCCAGGCGGCCTTCATGGCCGTCGGTGGCTACTCGATCGCCGTCACCGTCGTGCACCTTGGCCTCAACTTCTGGATCGGCATCGTCATCGGCCTGCTCGGCGCCGTGGTGCTGGCCCTGATTCTGGGCATCCCGACGTTGCGCCTGCGAGCCGACTACCTGGCGATCGTGACGATCGCCGCAGCCGAGATCGTCCGACTCCTCGTCCGCTCCGTAACGTTCAAGAGCTTCTTCGGTGGATCGGACGGCCTCCAGAGCTTCAGCTCGGGCTTCTTCGCCCTCAACCCGCTCGCCGACGATCTTGCCCTGCGGATCGGGCCGGTGGTCCTGAGCAACCGACAGATCTTCGTCCTCGTCGTGGGCTGGGCGCTGGTGTTCCTCTCCTGCCTCCTCGTCTGGCTGATGGTCCGCTCCCCCTGGGGTCGCGTGCTGAAGGGCATCCGCGAGGACGAGGACGCCGTGCGCAGCCTGGGCAAGAACGTCTACCTCTACAAGATGCAGGCTCTCGTCCTGGGCGGCATGTTCGGTGCGATCGCCGGCTTCGTCTACGCCGTCGGGAACGAGGCGGTCAGCCCGGACTTCTTCGGCAACGACACCACGTTCTTCGCCTACGCCATCCTCATCCTTGGCGGTGCCGCTCGTGTTTTCGGTCCTGTCCTCGGCACCGTCATCTTCTGGGCGGTCATTCAGGGTACCGACGTGTTCCTGCGGTCGGCGATCAACCAGGGAGTGCCGATCCTGTCCCTCATGACCGGCACCCAGGCCGCTGTCGTCCGCTTCATGCTGGTCGGCCTGGGGATCATGCTCCTGATGATCTTCCGACCACAGGGAATCCTTGGCGACCGAAAGGAGTTGGCCCTCGATGCCCGATAGCCCAGTTGCCACCACGGGTTCCCGACGCGATATCGCGGTGCGCGCACTCGCTGACGTCCCGCGCGTCCCCGGCGTCGCCAAGCCCGATCCGATCCTGATCGCGAATGAGGTCACGCGTCGTTTCGGCGGTCTCACGGCCGTCGACGTCGAGCACGTCGAGATCCAGCGTGGCGCCATCACCGCGCTCATCGGCCCCAACGGTGCCGGCAAGACCACCTTCTTCAACCTGCTGACCGGATTCGACACACCGGACACCGGCAGTTGGCTCTTCAATGGCCAGGACCTTGCGGGGATCGCCGCCTACAAGGTGGCCAGGATGGGAATGATCCGCACCTTCCAGCTCACCAAGGCTCTGTCCAAGATGACGGTGCTGGAGAACATGCGGCTCGGGGCCACTGGGCAGCGGGGCGAGCAGCTCCTGTCGGCGATGTTCGGATTCCTGTGGAAGGCGCAGGAGAAGGCGATCACGGCACAGGCCGACGAGCTCCTCATCCGCTTCAACATGCATGCCAAGCGCGATGATTTCGCCGGCTCCCTGTCAGGCGGACAGCGCAAGCTGCTCGAGATGGCCCGAGCCCTGATGACCAGCCCCGAGATGGTCATGCTGGACGAGCCGATGGCGGGAGTGAACCCCGCCCTCACCCAGTCCCTGCTCGAGCACATCAAGGGCCTGCGCGAGGAGGGCATGACGGTGCTCTTCGTCGAGCACGACATGGACATGGTCCGAGATATCAGCGACTGGGTCATCGTGATGGCCCAGGGCAAGGTGATTGCCGAGGGACCGCCCGACGAGGTCATGCGCGACGAGGCCGTCATCGTCGCGTATCTGGGCGGCCACCACGACAAGGCCCTCACGACATCGGGCGTGTCCTTCACCGAGGAGGGTGAGGACCAGTGAGCGACCAGCTTCCCGGCGATCCGATGCAGTACGTCTCACCCCAGACCCGTGAGGCGCAGCTGGATCTCGATGCCGCCCAGCGCGACGAGCCGACGACCCTCAGCGCCTCCGAGATCCGCGACCGCAACGACCACATCGAAGGGGCGCGCGACGCGCTGATCGTGGCCGACGATCTCACCGCGGGCTACATCCCCGGCGTAAACATCCTCAACGGCTCGGACCTGTACGCGAAGTCGGGCGAGCTCGTCGGCATCATCGGACCCAACGGCGCCGGCAAGTCCACCCTGCTGAAGGCCATGTTCGGGCTCGTCAAGGTCGGCAGTGGCCGGGTGACGCTGGCCGATCAGGACATCACGAACGTTCGCGCCGATCAGCTCGTCAATCTGGGCATCGGCTTCGTCCCCCAGTCGAACAACGTCTTCCCGTCCCTGACCATCCAGGAGAACCTGGAGATGGGCTGCTACCAGGCGCCCAAGAAGTTCCAGGAGCGGTTCGCCTTCGTGACCGACCTGTTCCCCGCCCTGGGCGAGCGCCGCGCGCAGCGGGCCGGTCAGCTGTCGGGTGGCGAGCGGCAGATGGTGGCCATGGGCCGCGCCCTGATGATGGACCCGTCCGTGCTGCTCCTCGATGAACCGTCCGCTGGGCTGTCGCCGATCCTCACCGGCGAGGTCTTCGTCCGTGTCAGGGAGATCAACGCGACCGGAGTCACGGTCATCATCGTCGAGCAGAACGCCATGCGCTGCCTCCAGATCGTCGACCGCGGCTACGTACTGGATCAGGGTCGCAACGCCTACACCGGGACCGGGCGCAGCCTGGCCACCGATCCGAAGGTCGTCCAGTTGTACCTCGGCACGCTCGCCAAGGCATAGCCCTCACCC
>JAPLBU010000452.1 GCA_026392575.1 Actinomycetota bacterium
CCAGGCCACGCCGCGGTCGATGATGTAGGGGATATTGCGGATGGTCTCGACATTGTTGATGACCGTCGGCGAGGCGTAGAGGCCGGCGATCGCCGGGAACGGCGGCTTCAGCCGCGGCTGGCCGCGATACCCCTCGAGCGAGTCGAGCAGGGCCGTCTCCTCACCGCAGATGTAGGCACCGGCGCCCGCATGCACGACGACGTCGACATCGAATCCGCTGCCGAGCACATTGCTGCCGATGAAGCCCGCCTCGGTCGCCTCCCGCACCGCATTGGCCACCCGGCGAATCGCCTCGGGCACCTCGCCGCGGATGTAGATGAAGGCGTGCTTCGCGCGAATCGCGTACGAGGTGATGAGGATGCCCTCGATCAGCGCATGCGGATTCGCCAGCATGATCGGGATGTCCTTGCAGGCACCCGGTTCGGACTCGTCCCCGTTGACCACCAGGTAGTGGGCCTTGCCGTCGTTCTGCGGGACGAAGCTCCACTTCAGGCCGGTGGGGAAGCCCGCTCCCCCGCGGCCACGAAGCCCGGAGTCCTTGATGGTCCCGATGATGGCGTCGGGCTCCTGCTTGAGTGCCGATGCGAGCGCCCGGTAGCCGCCGTACTTCTGATAGCCGGCGAGGGTGTACAGCTCGGGATCGTCCCAGTGCTCGGTGATGACGGGTGTAAGTGCCATGGCTCAGCCCTCCTGCCCTGCGGCGGGGATGCCGGGTGCTGACATGCCGCGTTCCTTGGCGACGGTCAGGCCCGCCAGCATCTTGGCATCGACCGGCGTGCCCTCACTTGCCAGGCCGTCGTCCGGGAAGACCAGGCTGCGCTCGGTCGCCTGGAAGCCACGGATGACCGGACCCCGGGTGGACCGCACCTCCTCGCCACGGGCCAGGCGGTCGACGACGTCGACAGCCGCAGCGGGAGTGACGTCGTCCATGTACTCCCAGTCGACCGTCATGACAGGTGCGTGGGTGCAGGCGGCTTGGCACTCAATCCGTTCAAGCCAGAACTTGCCGTCCTCGGTCGCGGCATTGTGCCCGACGCCGAGTCGCTCGCAGAGGGCCTCATAGACGGCGTCGCCGCCGAGGAGTCCGCAGCCGGTGTTGACGCACACCCCGATGTGGTGCTCGCCCACGGGCTGGCGCTTGTACATCGTGTAGAAGGACGCCACGGCTGTCGCCTCGGCGGCGCTCACGCCGACGACATCGGCACATGCGGCGATACCGTCGGGCGTCACCTCACCCTCGAGGCTCTGCATGAGGTGCAGCATCGGCATGAGTGCCGATCGCGGGCGCGGGTAACGCGCCGCAAGCTGCTGCAGCTGCTCTCGCGTGCTGTCGCTGATAGCCATGTCTGTTCTTCTCTTCGCTCTCTGCTCGCCTAGCGGTCCACGCCGCCCATGACCGGGTCAATGCTGGCGACCGCGGCGATGACGTCGGAGATCATGCTTCCCTCACACATTGCGGCCACCGACTGGAGATTGGTGAACGACGGGTCGCGGAAATGGACGCGGTACGGGCGCGTGCCGCCCGAACTCACGATATGGCAGCCGAGCTCGCCCTTCGGTGACTCGATGGCCGTGTAGACCTGACCCGCGGGGACCCGGAAGCCCTCGGTGACCAGCTTGAAGTGATGGATGAGCGCCTCCATCGACTCCGACATGATCTCCTTGATGTGCTCAGGAGAGTTGCCCTGGCCGTCGCTGCCGATCGACAGCTTGGACGGCCACGCGATCTTCTTGTCGGCAATCATGACCGGACCCGGCTTGATGCGGTCGAGGCACTGCTCGACGATGCGCAGGGACTGCTCCATCTCGTTGATACGGATGAGGAATCGCCCGTACACATCGCTGGTGGTCTCGGTGCACACGTCGAACTCGTAGTTCTCGTAGCCGCAGTACGGCTGACTCTTGCGCAGATCGTGCGGCAGGCCGGTGGCCCGCAGGACCGGGCCGGTGATGCCGAGGGCCATGCAGCCGGTGAGGTCGAGGTAGCCGACGCCGACGGTGCGGCCCATCCAGGTCGAGCTGCCGACCAGCAGGTCGGCGGTGTCCTTGAGCCGGCGGCGCAGCAGCGGCAGGGTGTCGCGAATCATCTGGACGCCATCCTCGGGCAGGTCCTGGGACACACCACCGGGCCGGATGTACGCGCTGTTCATGCGCAGGCCGGAGACCATCTCGAAGATGTCGAGGACGAGCTCGCGCTCACGGAAGCCGAACTCCATGGCGGTGAGGGCGCCGAGCTCCATGCCGCCCGTGGCCAGAGCGACCAGGTGGGACGAGATGCGGTTGAGCTCCATCATCATCACGCGGATGACCGTGGCTCGCTCCGGGATCTGGTCGGTGACGTCGAGGGCCTTCTCGATGCCCAGGCAGTAGGCCGTCTCGTTGAACATCGGCGTGAGGTAGTCCATGCGCGTGACGAATGTGACGCCCTGAACCCAGGAGCGGAACTCCATGTTCTTCTCGATGCCGGTGTGCAGGTAGCCGATGCCGGCCCGCGCCTCGGTGACCGTCTCGCCGTCGAGCTCAAGGATCAGCCGCAGAACGCCGTGAGTGGACGGGTGCTGCGGACCCATGTTGACGACGATGCGGTCCTTGGTGCCGTCCGCTGCGCCCGCGATCGTGTCCCAGTCGCCGCCGCCCACGTTGTAGACACGGCCCTCGGTCGTGGCGTACGAGCCTGCATAGGCGTCGCCCATGTCGTCCGGCTGCGTATCGGCGCTCGAGTACTTGATGTTGTCGGTCGACATCAGTTGTACGACCTCCGCTGATCCGGGGGCGGGATGGTGCCGCCCTTGTACTCGACGGGGATGCCGCCCAGGGGGTAGTCCTTGCGCTGCGGATGGCCAGGCCAGTCGTCGGGCATCATGATCCGAGTCAGTGACGGGTGGCCGGTGAACTCGATACCGAAGAAGTCCCAGGTCTCGCGCTCGTGCCAGTCGTTCGTGGGGTAGACCGCCATGATCGACGGGATGCGCGCATCGCCGTCGGGCACCGACACCTCGACGCGCACGCGCCGGTTGTGGGTGATCGACAGGAACGGGTAGACGGCGTGGAGTTCGCGGCCGGTCTCGTGCGGGTAGTGCACGCCGTTGACCCCGAGGCAGAGCTCGAACCGCAGGCCCGGCTCATCGCGCAGCGCCGTGACGAACGCAACCAGGTGGTCGCGGCGAACGTGGTAGGTGATCTCGTCGCGGTAGACGACGACCTTCTCGATCGCCTCGTGCGCCGGGAGCCCGCGTGCCTCGAGGGACAGTTCGATCTCGTCGGAGACCTCATCGAACCAGCCGCCGAACGGCCGCATCGACGGGCCCGGCAGCACGATCGGCTCCACCAGCCCGCCGAAGCCGCTGGTGTCGCCGCCGCCGACGGCACCGAACGCGCCATGACGCACACCGATGATGTCGAGTTCGCGCACGCCGTCCGGCACCGCGGGAACAGGAGCCTCGCTCATCGCATGAGGCCCTTCATCTCGAGGGTGGCCGGAGCTACCAGCGCAGCGGCCTCGAGCTCGAGGACCTCCGCGCGTCGGTTCGCGCCGAGCTTGGTGTCCTGGATCTTGTCGTGCAGCTTGAGAATCGCGTCGAACAGCATCTCCGGCCGCGGCGGGCAGCCGGGGAGGTAGATGTCGACGGGCACGACATGGTCGACGCCCTGAACGATCGCGTAGTTGTTGAACATGCCGCCGCTCGAGGCGCAGACACCCATCGAGATGACCCACTTGGGGTTGGGCATCTGGTCGTAGATCTGGCGCAGGACGGGGGCCATCTTCTGGCTCACGCGCCCGGCGACGATCATCAGGTCGGCCTGGCGAGGTGAGGCGCGGAAGACCTCCATGCCGTAGCGGGCGATGTCGAATCGCGGGCCGCCCGCGGCCATCATCTCGATGGCGCAGCAGGCCAGGCCGAATGTCGCCGGCCACAGCGAGCCCTTGCGGGCATAGCCGGCGAACTTCTCCACCGTGGTGAGAAGGACGCCGGACGGCAGTGCTTCCTCGAGGCCCATCAGCTACTCCGTCAGTCCCACTCGAGTCCGCGTCGGCGCCACACGTAGGCGTAGACGACGAGGACGGTGATGATGAACAGGAACATCTCGATCAGGCCGAACATCGCCAGCTGATCGAACGCCACTGCCCACGGGTACAGGAACACGATTTCGATGTCGAACACGATGAAGAGCATCGCGGTCAGGTAGTACTTCACGGGGAACCGGCCGCCGCCGATGGGCTGCGGTGTCGGCTCGATACCGCACTCGTAGGCGTCGTACTTCGCCCGGTTGTAGCGCTTGGGCCCGGTGAACGACGCCGCCGTCACGGAGAACACGGCGAAGAGCAGGGCCAGCAGGCCAAGAACGAGGATCGGGGTGTAGACGTTCAAGCCCGGATCTCCTCACGGTTTGCGCGTTTGTGAATCACTTCACGACCGGTGAAAGCATAGTGGGCGCGCAGGGACGCCATCACACCGACAAGGCAGCCACCGAATATGCGACTCCATGCCCGAGCGTCACACCTCGGCAGCCTTGTGACGCCGGGGTATGGAGTCGGCGGAGAGAGGCTAGGCAGCGTCGGGGCGAACGGCCCGGTGCAGGGCGACGATCCCGCCCGACAGGTTCCGCCACTGGACGCGCCCCCAGCCGCTGGCCACGAGGTCGGCCGCCAGGGCCTTCTGATCGGGCCAGGCGCGGATCGACTCGGCGAGGTAGACGTAGGCATCGGGGTTGGACGAGGTACGCCGGGCGACTGCCGGCAGGGCCTTCATCAGGTACTCGCTGTAGACCGTGCGGAAGGGCGACCACGTTGGCGACGAGAACTCGCAGACCACGAGTCGGCCACCTGGGCGCACCACCCGGAGCAACTCCCGCAGGCCAGCCATACGGTCGTTGATGTTGCGGAGTCCGAACGAGATCGTGGCAGCGTCGAAGGCCTCATCGCGGAACGGCAGGTTCATTCCGTCGCCCGCGACGAAGGGGAGGAAGGGCTGACGGCGCTTGCCCACCTCCAGCATCCCGAGGGAGAAGTCGGTCGGAACGACCACAGCACCGGCCTGGGAGAAGGGCACGCTCGACGTTCCGGTGCCCGCAGCGAGATCGAGGATCCGCTCCCCCGGCTTGGGCGCCACCGCCTCGAGGACAGCCGTGCGCCAACGACGGGTCTGACCCAGGGCCAGGACGTCGTTGGTCAGGTCATAGCGCTCGGCAACGTCGTCGAACATCGCCGCGACGTCCATAGGGGCCTTATCGAGATCGGCGCGGGACACGGCGTGATCCTTCCACCCCGTCGGGCATGCCGCCTGACCGGAGTCGCCCTAGGCTCTACCGGTGACCTCGTCCGCGGTGCCCACTCCCCTCGGAGCAGAGCCCTCCGACGAGCGGATGTTCGTCACCACGCGCCCGATCGCCGATCCCATCGAACTACTCGCCCGCCTTCCGCAGACCGATCCGGTCGCCTGGGTGCGCGGCGGGGAGGGGCTCATCGGCTGGGGCGTCGCCGCCCGTCTCGAAGTTCGCGGCAACGAGCGCTTCAGCCGCACCCAGCGGTGGTGGTCGACCCTGTGCTCGTCACTCGAGATCGACGACACGGTAAGCATGCCCGGCACCGGTCCCGTCGCCTTCGGCTCTTTCTCGTTCGACCCGGAGAGCGGCTCGTCCATCGTGATCGTGCCGCAGGTGATCGTCGGACGACGCGCAGGCCAAGCGTGGGTCACGGTCATCGGCCGTGAGCCGGGGATGCGGCCAACTCTGCCGCCCGTGTCCGTGCCGGAGCAGCCCCACTCGCTGACCTGGTCCGAGGGCAGTCGCAGCACCATCGAATGGCAGCAGTCCGTCGCAGAGGCGGTCCGACGCATCAAGGCCGGCGAACTCGACAAGGTCGTGCTCGCCCGCGATGTGGTCGCGAACGTCGAGGGACCACTCGACCGTCGCCATCTGCTCCTCCGACTGGCTGCTTCCTACCCGTCGTGCTGGACGTTCAGTGTCGGGGACCTCATCGGCGCGACACCTGAGTTGCTGGTCCGACGCACGGGCGACCTGGTCACCAGTCGCGTCCTCGCGGGCACGGTGCGCCGGCGCGGCGACGACCGCACTGACGCGGGCCTCGCGCGCGCCCTGCTGAGCAGCGACAAGGACACCGAGGAGCACGAGTACGCGGTGCACTCCGTGGCGAAGGCACTGGCCGCGCACTGCACCGATCTCGACGTCCCGAGTCATCCGCATGTGCTCGAACTGGCCAACGTCCAGCACCTTGCCACCGACGTCACCGGGCGACTGGCCGACTCCGCAACCGTGCTCGCGCTAGCTGCATCCCTGCACCCCACCGCGGCTGTGTGCGGCACCCCAACCGAGCGGGCCCTGTCGGTCATCCGTGAGATCGAGGGCATGGACCGCGGCCGCTACGCCGGACCCGTCGGTTGGTTCGATCGACATGGCGATGGCGAGTTCGGCATCGCCCTGCGCTGTGCCACGGTCGACACCGAGCTCGGCCAGGTGCGCTCGTTTGCAGGCTGCGGGATCGTCGCCGGTTCCGACCCTGCGGACGAACTGGCCGAGTCCGTCGCGAAGCTCGTGCCGATCCGCGACGCCCTCGAACTCGCCTGACCAACCCTCGCGAAGGTTGGTCAGATCTGGGCGGAGAGGCTGACGACCGACGAGCCGAGATCGTGCGCGGCACTCGGCACCCACGTCAGCCCGGTCGCCGCCAGCAGCCCGCGCATCGCCCGGTTGTCCGCGAGCACATAGGCGATCAGCTCGGTGAAGCCCATGCGACGCGCGACGTCGACAAGCCTCAGCGTCAGCAGCATGCCCACACCCGAGCCCTGCCATGCGTCGTCGACGATGACGGCGATCTCTGCGGTGTCAGTCGACTGAGGTCCGAGCGGGAACACGTTGCCCAGCGCGATGATTTCCTCGCGCAGATCGGTGACCACCAGCGTCGCACCCCGATGGCCGCCGGAGATGCGACGCAGGTTGTCCTCGCGCCACTCATTCATCGGCGTGAAGTAGCGCTGGTAGCGCGAGGCCGGCGAGCAGCGCTCGTGCAGCGCCTCCACGCCCTCGGTGTCCTGCGGTCGACCGAGGCGAACCGTCACGGGTCGCCCGTCGGCCAGCGTCTCGCGCCAGCCGAAGCCATCGGACTCACCGCGCGCCTCCGACAGCGCCGCCACAAGTGCCAGCAGCGCGGACGCCCGCGTCTGCTCGGTGCGCGTGAACGCAGCTCGAGTGCGTCGAAGAACCACATGCAGCTCGGGAGTCCACTGCAGCCGCAGCACGAACGCCGAATCGTCGTCGCCCTCGGCGGCGGTCGTGACCTCCCACGCGTCAGCGAGCACGAGGTCGGCCGCCGCCTTCGGTGCCGCCTCCGGATGCTGTGCGAGCCGCGTGCTCAGATGCAGGACACGCGTGGCAACGTCGCCTGCGTCTTCGTCGATACCGCGCGCGAGGATCACGTCGGATCCGACCGATGACATGCCATGCGCGAGGGTTGCTCGTTCGAGTGCCGTTGGCGCCGACAGGAACAGGTCGACGAGCTGACGTCCTTCTGGAAGTTGCGCCGTGAAGAGACTCACGACATGCACATCGAGCAGGGACAGCACCCGCAGTAGCCGGGCCATCGCCGAAGGACTGCCCGGCATCGTCACCCGCGCACGCCAGCGCGCGTGCTCGCCCTCACCCTCGTCGGCGTCGACCGCAACGAGCGCCTCGAGCAGGCGGGCAGCGAGCGCGGTCCAGGAACGGGCATCGCTCCATCGCTCCGACAGCGGCGCCAGCATCGCCAGACCCAGGCCGACGGCGATGAGGTGCAGGGCGGCCGCCTCGTCGCCGAACGCTTCGTCGGCATCCGCCTCCCCACCCCGCAGTTGGCGCACGACCTCCTGCGCGGCATCCCAGCGATTGTTGAGCCGGTCGACGACTACCTGACGGATCGGCTCGTCGTAAGGCGCGGCGACGATCGCCTGCAACTCCAGCGGATCCCACGCCGCACCGGGATCGCCGAGGACATCGCGCGCGGCGCGGAGCAACGCCTGCAGCGCCGGCTCGCTCGGATGCGCCGCCTGGGCTGCTAGATGTTCAGCGACAGGCGGGAAGGGCAGCTGCTCCACAACCTCGCGCAGCAGGTCGACCCGGTGGCGACCGACCTCAGTGACCGCTCGCAGCGGGACGTCGGCCGCCTCGGCGATGTCATGCCGTCCGGCGAGGGCGATGCTCTTCTCCGAGTACACCTCAGCTGCGGCCGCCAGCACCCGATCGCGCTTGGAGGAGTCGGCGGCCATGACCACACGCTACGCCGAACCGAGGGCCTCGCCGACCGCCCTCTGCACGTTCACGAGGATCTCCGCCTCACGTTCGCGTTCGCAGGTGCGTGCGACGACGACCCGAACCCCGCCGGTACCCACCGCATCGTCGATGGCGGCGACAAGCTCGGTGGCGGTGGACGCAACGACGGCAGGAATCCCCGACGAGCCCGCCAGGGCGACGAGGTCGATGCCCAGGGGGACGCCGAACACCCGCTCGAACGTCTCGGCGTGGGTCGGTGCTCCCTGCTCGAGGGAGGAGAAGATGCCGCCGCCGTCGTTGTCGGACACGACGATGACGAGGTCGGGACGCTCCTCGTCGGCTGGCGCAAGCAGGCCGTTGGCGTCGTAAATGAACGTCTGGTCACCCATCAGTGCGAGTGCGCCGGCACCACCCGCACGCTGAAGTGCCGCGGCCGCACCCCATGCGCTCGACACGCAGCCATCGATACCGGACGTGCCACGGTTGCCCATGATCACGGCATCTCGAACGGTGTTCGCGGCAAAGGATCCGACGTGGCGCACGGACCACGAGGCCCCGACGAACAGCAGGCCACCGTCCGGGACCGCAGTCGCCGTGATACGTGCGACGTGCATGCCGGTCAGTGCATCATCCGCCGAGAAGAGGGCGGTCTCGACAGCCGCAGCGGCAAGCACGTCAGCGCGCTGCCACGACTCCAGCCACGAATCGTCGACTTCGGCCTCCCCCGGCGCGAGCGGCACCGACGCCAGAACGACATCGGCCGTGCGGGTCGGGTCACTCCACTCGGGCCGCGAGTCAACAGCGACATGCAGCCCGGCCCGACCGATCATCCGCAGCACGGATCGATTGAGCCCGACACGTCCGACGGTCACGACGATCTCGGGGATGTGCTCGTCGGAGAATGCCGAGTCGGCCAGGAGTAGCGGCCCGTGGGAAAGCGCAGTGGTGCACCCGGCGCCGTTGCCGCTCGGCTCGGCGATAACCGGCCAGCCGAGTGCATCGGCCAGCTCATCGGCGAGTTCGATCGAGTCGGTCTCGTCGTGATCGCCGAGGACGACGATGCCCCGCGCAGGCACGCGCTCGTCGTCGAGCAGCGCGTCGAGGACGTCGTCGAGCGGCGTGCTCATCCCGGCGACGAGCCGCGAGTCGGCCGTCCAGGGCCGGCCATCGGGTCGGCCGTCGAGACTCTCGACCCACTCGAGTTCGCCGTCCGGCACGAGGGGATCAGCGAAGGGCACGTTGACGTGAACCGGTCCCGGGCGCACCGCATCGGTCGAGGCAGCAACGACACGCGCGATGGTGGAGCGCCAGTAGCGAACCTGACCCGGCTGCTCGGTGGCGGTGGCCATGTCGACGGCGAGCCGGACATCGCCGCCGTATACCGACGACTGCCGGATGGTCTGGTTCGCGCCGATCCCGCGCAACTGCGGGGGCCGGTCGGCCGTGACAGCGATCAGCGGGATCCCCGACTGGTCGGCCTCAACGATCGCCGGATGCAGGTTGACGGCCGCCGTACCCGATGTGGTGACAACGATCGCCGGGACACCGGTGACCTTGGCGATGCCCACCGCGAGGTACCCGGCGGAACGCTCGTCGAGCCGGACATGCAGGACGATCTCACCGCGCGCCTCGGCCACTGCCAGCGCCATCGCCAGCGGCGTCGACCGCGACCCGGGTGACAGAACGGCATCGGTCACGCCACAGCGGAGGAACTCGTCGACCATCACGGTCGCCTGGGCCGTCGAGGGATTCACGGGGTCACCCTTTCACGAAGCATCCGACACCAGCGACCCGCTTCGCTGTTCCGAGCCAGCCGCCCAGGCCGTGGTCAGGCGGCCACGCCACCAGACGGCCCGCTCGTCACTCAGCCGGTCACGGGCCGCCAGCAGGGCCGGCAGGTCCGGCAGGTCCGTGCCGAAGCCGCAGGCGAACGGCAGCTCGGGAAGGGCCGCAGCAGCGGCCAGCGCGACATCGAGGCCGATGGACGAGTCGAGTGATCCACTGACGACGACCGGCACGTCGAGTTCGTCGACGACGCGGAGGGTGGTCGCCACACCACCGAGCGGTGCTGGCTTCACGATGGCGAGATCGGCGAACTCCCGCACCCGCATTCCCTGCGGATCTGCAGCAGTGCGGATGGTCTCGTCGACAGCGATCGGCACATCGGTCAGGCCACGCAGTTCGCGCAATTCCGCCACCGTGCTGCATGGCTGCTCGACGTATTCGATGCCGTAGGCGCCGAGTCGGCGCAGCGCTGCCGCTGCCCGCTTGACGTCCCAGGCGCCGTTGGCGTCGATGCGGATGGCGCCGTTGCCACGGCCCAGCGTGGTGGTGAGGACGTCGCGGATGCTGGCCACGCGGGCCTCGTCGTCAGCGAGGTCGGCCCCCACCTTCACCTTGATGGTGCGGCAGCCGTTGTCGAGTACCGCCTCGCGGGCAAGCGCCGCCGCGTCACCGGACTCGAGGGCCGGGATGATCGCGTTCACCTCGACCGACGATCGGAGGGCCGCGGGCCACTGCCCGAAGGCCGCCTCGATCGCGCTGTCGAGCCAGCGTGACGCGGCGGCGGCGGAGTAGTCGTCGAACGGCGCGAACTCACCCCAGCCGTTCGGGCCTCTGATCAGCATGCCCTCGCGCACGTCGATGCCGCGAAAGTGGCGGCGAAGCGGGAGGGCGAACGGAACAGCCGCCTCCAGCAGTACCTGCAGCAGCGGATCCGCCGTCGGCATCAGTCGATGTCCCTGGTCACGGCCGCTTCGGGAACTGCCGGAAGTCCGGCTTGCGCTTCTCCTTGTAGGCATCGCGGCCGTGCTGCGCCTCCTCGGTCATGTAGAACAGGAGAGTCGCGTCGCCCGCAAGCTGCTGAATGCCGGCGAGGCCATCGTCGGCCGCGTTATGCGATGCCTTGAGCATCCGCAGAGCGAGCGGTGACATGTCGAGCATCTCCAGAGCCAGGTCGACCGTGGCAACCTCGAGATCCTCGATCGGCACGACCTCGTTGACCAGGCCCCAGTCGTACGCCTGCGCGGCGCCGTACTGGCGGCAGGTGTACCAGACCTCGCGGGCCCGCTTCTGGCCGATAATGCGCGCGAGCAACCCCGAACCGTAGCCGCCGTCGAATGATCCGACCATCGGTCCGGTCTGGCCGAAGCGCGCATTGTCGGCAGCGACCGACAGATCGCACACCACATGCAGCACGTGTCCGCCGCCGATCGCGTAGCCCGCGACCATCGCGACGACCGGCTTGGGTGTGCGGCGGATCTGAATCTGCAGGTCGAGGACGTTGAGGCGGCCGATGCCCTTCTTGGCGATCTCGTCGTCGCCGATATAGCCGTCGTTTCCGCGGATGACCTGATCGCCGCCGCTGCAGAAGGCCAAATCGCCCTGGCCGGTGAGGAGGATGACGCCGACGGAGTCGTCGTCACGCGCACGGTTGAAGGCATCCTGCAGTTCGAAGAGGGTCTGCGGACGGAAGGCATTGCGCTTATGCGGGCGGTTGATCGTGATCTTCGCGATGCCCTCGGCATCACCGGTGGACAACTCGTACCGGATGTCGCCGAACTCTCCCTCAGAGCGCCATTCGCAGCCGGGGCGCATCGACGAGTGCGACGGATCCGTGAGGGCCGGGGAGCCCTCCGGGGCGACAGGTGGGAGCACGTAGCGGGTACGGGTGTCCATGGACCGAAACCTATCGCCCTACGCTCATCGCGATGTCCGCTGCCAAGGTCCTTGCCCGCGTCCCCGTTCCACCGGGGACCGACGGTCCTGCACGACTGCTTCCCGCACTTGTCGCTGCCCTCGATGGCAGCGGTCCCGCGATCGCGCCGATCCCCACGGTCTCAGCCACTGTCTCGAATGACTACGTCATGTCGCTGCTCGCCGCCGTCCGCCCCGACGACGACCAGCTCCCCCTGGAGTCCGACGATGTCGCCGCGGTCCTCGCGACATCGGGATCAACGGGCGCGCCGCGTGGCGTGCTGCTGACCGGAGCGCAGATCACGTCGATGACGAGCGTCGTCAACGGGTCAGGTGCCGCCCCGCAGTGGATCGCGGCGCTGCCCGTCACGTCGATGGGCGGCTTCAACGTGCTCGTCCGCGCGTTGGCCGCGGGCCGCGAGCCCGTCGTCCTGCCGAGCATCGGCGGTGCGGGACCGTTCACCGAGGAGGCCTTCGAGGCGGCGGTGCAGTCGGCAGCCACGCACAGCGACGACATCCGCGTCGCCCTCGTGCCGGCGCAGCTGTCCCGGCTCCTCTCCGGGGATCGCGGGATAGCCGCACTCCAGCAGTGCACGGCGGTACTCGTCGGCGGTGCGGCAACGCGACCATCGCTGGCAGCCGGTGCGCGCGACCTCGGCATCGCGGTGATCACGACCTACGGCGCAACCGAGACCGCCGGCGGCTGCGTATTCGACGGAGTGCCGCTGCCGGGCGTGACCGTGACCGCGGATGGCAAGCCGGGGGTGCTCACCATCGCCGGGCCGTGTGTTGCCCTCGGCTACCGCGGCGAGCCCGACCTGACCCGCCGAACCTTCACCTCCGCCGGCTACCGCACCTCCGACCTCGGCGCCATCGC
>JAPLBU010000153.1:0-15510 GCA_026392575.1 Actinomycetota bacterium
CGAGAAGATCGAGCTCGGCCGGGTCTGCGTCCTGCCTGCGCCTGTGGCGATCTACCTTCATCACCGCGCGTCTGACCTGCCCCCGCAGGTTGGCGTCATCGTCGCCTACACGGGCGACGAGGCCGCAGCCCGCGCCGCAGCCATGCAGGTTGCCGCCATGCGTCCGCAGTTCCTCACCCGCGAGGACGTCCCTGCCGAGGTGGTGGCCAACGAGCGCCACATCGCCGAGGAGACGGCCAAGGAGGAGGGCAAGCCCGAGGCGGCCATGCCCAAGATCGTCGAGGGCCGCGTGAACGCGTTCTTCAAGGACACCGTCCTGCTCGAGCAGCCCAGCGTCGTCGACAACAAGAAGTCCGTCGCACAGGTGCTGGCAGACTCGGGCACGGCCGTGACCGGGTTCGCCCGGTTCGAGCCCGGACAGGCCTAACCACAGGCAATACTGGACGGCGTCGGACGACTCGGAGGGCAGCAGCATGAACCCAACAGGAGCGACCGGCGCCGTCCAGCCGTCTTTGGATGGCACCATCGATACCTGGCCCGAGGCACCGGAGGGCGGATGGCACCGGGTGCTGCTGAAGCTCTCGGGTGAGGCCTTCGCCGGCGGTGGCGGGCTCGGGGTCGACCCCGACGTCGTCGCGTCGATCGCCGAGCAGATCGCCGACGTCGTGCGGCACGGAACCCAGGTCGCCGTGGTCATCGGCGGCGGCAACTACTTCCGCGGGGCGATGCTGTCCGAGCGGGGGATGGACCGGGCTCGTGCCGACTACATCGGCATGCTCGGCACCGTCATGAACTGCCTTGCGCTGCAGGACTTCTGTGAGAAGGCCGGGGTCGAGACCCGCGTGCAGACGGCCATCACGATGGGTCAGGTCGCGGAGCCGTACGTGCCGCGCCGCGCGATCCGCCATCTGGAGAAGGGTCGCGTCGTCATCTTCGGCGCCGGCATGGGTCTGCCCTACTTCTCCACCGACACCACGGCTGCGCAGCGCGCGCTGGAGGTGGGGGCCGAGGTCGTCCTCATGGCCAAGGGCGTCGACGGCGTGTACGACGCGGATCCCCGGACGCATCCCGATGCCGTGCGGTTCGACCACCTGACACCGTCCGAGGTGCTCGCGCGCGGACTGAAGGTCGCTGATGCAACGGCGATCAGCCTGTGCCAGGACAACGACCTGCCGATCGTCGTGTTCAACCTGCTGGTCGAGGGCAATATCGCCCGCGCCGTCCGGGGCGAGACGATCGGGACGCTAGTCTCTAGAAGCAGTTGAGCGACCCGATAGGGCGCTGATACCGAACGGGAGCAAGGGTGAGCGAGCAGATCGACGAGGTCCTCCTCGACGCGGAAGACAAGATGGACAAGGCCATCGCGGTTGCCCGCGAGGACTTCAGCACCATCCGCACGGGGCGCGCGACATCGGCCATGTTCAGCAAGGTGATGGTCGACTACTACGGCACCTTCACCCCGGTGAACCAGCTGGCCTCCTTCCAGATCCCCGAACCGCGCAGCGTCCTGATCACCCCCTATGACAAGGGCTCGCTCGTTGCCGTCGAGAAGGCCCTGCGCGAGAGCGATCTGGGCATCAACCCGAACAACGACGGCAATGTGATCCGCGTGAACCTTCCGCAGCTCACGGAGGAGCGTCGCAAGGAGTACATCAAGGTCGCGAAGCACAAGGCGGAGGATGCTCGTGTCTCCGTACGCAATATCCGCCGCCATGCGAAGGATGCGCTCGACAAGCTGCTGAAGGACGGCAACGCGGGCGAGGACGATGTCCGCCGTGGCGAGAAGTCCCTCGATGACTTCACGCACAAGCACGTGGATCACATCGACGAGATTCTCAAGCACAAAGAAGCAGAACTGCTCGAGGTCTGACCTGCATGGGTGAACCCGACGCCGCACAGGCCCCCGCCGAGAAGTCCCGGGCCGGTCGGAACCTGCCTGCTGCCGTGGCATCGGGTGTCGTTCTTGCGGTGGTCGTGCTGGTCAGCCTGTTCACGGTGAAGTGGCTGTTCGCGGTCGTCGTCATCGCTGCTCTGATGGTCGCGGCGCACGAGCTCTACCAGGCATTCGAGCAGGCGTCGATCCGGCTCACCCGCACACCGGTCTTCGCCGCGGTTGCCGTCATTCCTGTGGCGGCGTACGTCTGGGGCGTCACCGCGCTACTCGTCGCGACCGGGCTCGCGATCCTGGCAATCCTGATGTGGCGGATCCGTCGGGGCTACGAGGGCTATGTCCGCGATGTGACGGCGAGTGTCTTCGTCGTCGCCTATCTGCCGTTCATGGCAGGCTTCCTCATGCTCACGCTGGCTGCCGACAACGGTCCGGCGCGCGTGGTGGTCTTCATCCTGCTGACGGTGTCGAACGACATCGGCGGCTACGCAGCGGGCGTCCTGTTCGGCAAGCACCCGATCGCACCGCAGATCAGCCCGAAGAAGTCGTGGGAGGGCTTGGTCGGGTCGATCATCCTGCAGTGCGCGGTCGGTGCAGTGAGCTTCGTCTACCTGCTCGACGCCCCTTGGTGGCAGGGGCTCGTGGCCGGTCTCGTTCTCACCGTCACCGCCACGGCCGGTGACTTCGCCGAGAGTGCCATCAAGCGGGATCTCGGCGTCAAGGACATGGGCACCTTCCTGCCCGGGCATGGCGGCATGATGGATCGTCTGGACTCCCTCGTGCCAAATGCCTTCGCATCGTGGGCCCTGTTCACCGTGTTCCTCGGCAGCGGAATCGGCTGACCCCGGTGCCACCCCTGCCGGGTGAACTGGTCTTCAAGGCCCCCAAGAAGGGGAAGCCGCCGATCCATCTGCTCGATCTCGATCCGGCCGGCCGCCGCGCGGCGGTCGTCGACCTCGGGCTGCCCGCCTTCCGTGCCGACCAGGTGTCGCGTCAGTGGCTCGGGCGGCTCAGCGATGATCCCGCCGAGTGGACCGACATGCCGGCCCCGGCGCGAGACGCGATAGAGGCCGCGTTGCTTCCCACGCTGCTCACGCCGGTGCGGACGATTGACTGTGACCGTGGCACAACCGTGAAGACGGTGTGGCGACTGCACGGCGGTGCGCTCGTCGAGAGTGTCCTGATGCGCTACCCGGAGCGGGTGACGATGTGCATCTCATCACAGGCCGGATGCGGCATGAACTGTCCCTTCTGCGCCACTGGGCAGGCGGGCCTGACGCGGAATCTCTCTACGGCGGAGATCGTCGAGCAGGTCCTTGCGGGTGCTCGCTCGCTGGCTCGAGGCGAGGTTGCGGGCGGCCAAGGACGCATCTCCAATGTCGTGTTCATGGGGATGGGGGAGCCGCTGGCCAACTACCGAGCCGTGGTCGGAGCCGTGCGTCGGCTCACGGAGCCGGCACCAGCAGGGCTGGGAATCGGGGCCCGCGGCATCACCGTGTCAACGGTCGGTCTCGTGCCACGGATCCTGGACCTTGCGGGCGAAGGCCTGCCGGTGACGCTCGCCGTGTCGCTGCATGCGCCCGACGATGCGCTGCGCGACACCCTCGTTCCGGTGAACACCCGATGGAAGGTGTCGGAGGTGCTGGATGCTGCCTAGCAGTACGGGGCCACGCATCGGCGGGTGAGTATCGAATACGCGTTGATCAAGGACATCAATGACCAGGGCTGGCGCGCGGAACTCCTCGCCGATCTGCTCGTCGGGCACCTCGTGCACGTCAACCTCATCCCGCTCAATCCGACCCCCGGTTCGAAGTGGACGGCATCCCGCCCGGAGGACGAGAGGGCATTCGTCCGGATCCTCGAGCGACGCGGCGTGCCGGTGACGGTTCGGGACACGCGGGGCCGTGAGATCGACGGTGCCTGCGGGCAGTTGGCCGCCGCGACTCCGTGACACTCATGTCGCACACCCGTGTCGTGGCAGACTGACGGCATGACGATCAGTGGCATGGGTGGCATCCCCGACGGTGACGACGATCTGTCGGCTGGCGCGCCGATCGATCGTCGCCATATGGCTATTGCGGTAGCCCAGACGCTGTTGCGGCTCCTCGTCGGATTGGCGTTCATCCTGTGGATGATGTCGCTTGCGCCGGAGTCGGCCGAGGACTCGGCTATCTACCCGGCGATGCTGGCCGTCGGCGGGATCACCGTCTACGTGCTTTACTTCCGCCGCCAGATCAAGGGCGTGTACAAGTCGCACTACCCCACTCTGCGGGCTATCGAGGCCCTCATCCTCACAGCAGCTATGTTCCTCGCCATCTTCTCGATGGCCTACGTCGAGATCTCGTTGGCCCACCCAGGTTCCTTCACCGAGAACCTCGACACGTTCACCGCCTACTACTACGCGCTGACGGTGCTGGCGACCGTGGGCTTCGGCGACATCGCACCGAACTCGGTCGCGGCGCGCTCGGTCACGATGGTGCAGATGTCGCTCGATATCGCCTTCATCGCCGTGCTGATTCGCATCATGGGCGGTGCGGCGAAGAAGGCCATCCGGGAGCGAGCGCGTGAGGCAGCCGAACATCCGACAGACAAGGCCTAGGGAGTCGCATGGGTTCGTATGTGGACGATCGTGACCGGGCGTTGTCCGACCCGTCGGCATTCTGGCTGGACGCAGCGCAGGCGATCGATTGGATCGAGGCACCGACGATCGGCCTCGACGCATCGGGGGCGCCGCTGTACCGGTGGTTCCCTGACGGAGTGCTGAACACGTGTGCGAATGCCGTGGATCGTCATGTCGATGCGGGTCACGGCGAGAAGATCGCCATTCGCTACGACAGCCCGGTCACAGGTACCCGGGCATCGGTCACCTACTCAGCGCTGCTCGACATGGTCTCGAGGTTCGCCGGAGTGCTGGCTGATCTCGGGGTCGAGCGCGGCCATCGCGTCATCGTCTACATGCCGATGATTCCCGAGGCCATCGTTGCCATGCTGGCGTGCGCACGACTCGGTGCCGTCCATTCTGTTGTCTTCGGTGGCTTCGCTCCCGCCGAGCTGGCGGCTCGAATCGACGACGCGGAACCTACCGTGATCGTCACGGCCAGTTGCGGCATCGAACCGTCGCGCGTCGTCGAGTACAAGCCGTTGCTCGACGAGGCACTGCGCCTGGCGACGTATGTGCCGATCGCATCCGTTGTCCTGCAACGTCCGCAGGCACCGGCCGAGATGGGGCCGACGGATGTCGATTGGCACGAGCGCATTTCGACGGCGCATCCGCACGCGGCTGTTCCGGTGCTGGCGACGGATCCGCTGTACATCCTCTACACATCCGGTACGACGGGTAGGCCGAAGGGCGTCGTGCGCGACAACGGCGGGCACGCGGTGGCCATGGCGTGGTCCTTCGAGAACGTCTACGGCATGGGACCTGATGACACGTGGTGGGCGGCATCCGATGTCGGCTGGGTCGTCGGGCATTCGTACATCGCATACGCGCCGCTGATCGCGGGAGCGACGACCCTTCTCTACGAAGGCAAGCCGGTGGGGACCCCCGACGCGGGCGCCTTCTGGCGGGTCATCGCGGAGTATGGCGTGGCGGCGCTCTTCACCGCGCCGACGGCGATCCGGGCGATCAAGAGAGAGGACCCGGATGGCCTCCTCCTCGCTGACTACGACCTGTCCAGCCTGCGCACCCTGTTCCTGGCCGGCGAGCGGCTGGATCCGAACACGTACGACTGGGCGACCGACCACCTCGGCGTGCCTGTCATCGACAACTACTGGCAGACCGAGACGGGATGGCCGATCGCCAGCAACATGCGCGGTCTCGAGCCGATGCCGATCAAGCCGGGCTCGCCCACCGTCGCGGTTCCCGGGTACGACGTGCGCGTTGTCGATGGTGCGGGCGATGATCTGCCCGCTGGGCAGGACGGGGCGATCGTGATCCGACTGCCATTGCCGCCCGGGGCGCTGCCGACCCTGTGGCGCGACGACCAGCGCTATATCGACTCGTACCTGAGCGCGTTCGAGGGCTGCTACACGACGGGTGATGGTGGCTACATCGACGAGGACGGCTACGTCTATGTGATGGGGCGCACCGACGATGTCATCAACGTTGCCGGACATCGACTGTCCACCGGGTCGATGGAGGCTGTCGTGGCAGCCCACCCGCAGGTTGCCGAGTGCGCGGTGATCGGTGTGCAGGACGCGATGAAGGGACAGGTGCCGCGGGCCTTTGTCGTCCTGAAGGCCGGTGTCGACCCGGACCCGTCGGTGCTGCAGGCGGAGATAGTCGCCGCTGTGCGGAATCAGATCGGTCCGGTGGCGGCCCTCAAGGAGGTCGTGATCGTTCCGGGCCTGCCGAAGACCCGGTCCGGCAAGATCCTGCGCCGCACCATGCGGGGGATCGCAGACGGTCGGCCGGAGGCGATTCCGAGCACGATCGAGGATGTCCGTGTCCTCGATGTGATCACTCCGCTGTTGCGGAACTGAAGCGGCTCGGGATTGGATACAATCCTCCGGTGACTGGCGCACTGGACGGCATCGTCGTGGCGGACTTCTCCCGCGTGCTCGCCGGCCCCTACGCCACGATGCTGCTGGCCGACCTCGGTGCCACCGTTGTGAAGGTCGAGCGGCCTGGGGCTGGCGACGACACCAGGTCGTGGGGGCCGCCGTTCACCCCTGACGGCCAGTCCACCTACTTCCAGTCGGTCAACCGCAACAAGGCCTCGATCGCACTGGACCTGTCCGATGTGGCCGACCGTGAGATCGCGCTGGCACTCGCGGCCCGCGCCGATGTCCTTGTCGAGAACCACAAGCCAGGTGCTCTCACCCGGTTCGGGCTGGACTACGAGCAGGTCAGCGCGCTCAACCCGGCCGTCGTGTACTGCTCCGTTAGTGGCTTCGGCTCGGGCCTTGGCAGTGATCTGCCCGGCTACGACCTGCTCGTGCAGGCGATGGGCGGTCTGATGAGCATCACCGGCTCGACGGAGCCGACGAAGGCGGGAGTTGCGGTCGTCGATGTGCTCACCGGTCTGCACGCGACGGTGGCGATCCTCGCCGCCCTGCACCATCGTGATCGCACCGGTGAGGGTCAGCGCGTAGAGGCAACCCTGCTCACGAGTCTGCAGTCGTCGCTGGTCAACCAGGCGTCGGCGTTCGTCGGGGCGGGTGTCGTGCCGCGGTTCATGGGCAATGCGCATCCGTCGATCTCGCCGTATGAGGTGTACTCAGCGGCCGATCGACCGATGATCCTTGCTGTCGGCAATGACGGGCAGTTCGCACGGCTCGCGGAAGTGCTGGGGGAGCCCGATCTCGCGATGGATCCACGCTTCGTGACCAACGCAGCCCGAGTGGAGAATCGCGTCGCTCTCACTTCGGAGATCGAGCGTCTGCTCACGATGCGGCCGGCCGATGCGTGGCAGGTGGAACTGACCGCGGCCGGCGTGCCGTGCGGACCCATCAACGACATCGCTCAGGGGTTCGCGCTCTCCGAACGGCTGGGTCTCGAACCCGTAGTCGAGGTGGCTGATCTCCGCCGCGCCTCTCCGCAGCGTCAGGTTGCCAATCCCGTGGCCTATTCGCGTACCCCCGCGACATACCGCTCGGCTCCGCCGAACGTGGATGAGGACAGGGCTGCAGTGCTCGCCATGCTCGGTCTCGGACCGATATGACCCGGGTAACCGCGCAAGAGGCGGTGCTCGTCTCGCTTAGATCCGACATCCTCACCGGTCGCCTCGGCCCGGGGGATCAGGTCGTGCAGGAGCTCCTTGCGGAGCGCTACGGCGTGAGTCGGGTACCGATTCGCGAAGCGCTGAAGACCCTCGAGAGCGAGGGCCAGGTGGTGTACTACCCGCACCGCGGCTACTTCGTCGCCGAGCTCAGCGTCGCGGACCTGCTAGAGGTGTACCGGCTGCGGTCGATCCTCGAGGCTGAGGCGATCCGCCAGGCCGTGCCGACCTTGGGCGACGACGCTGTCGATGCGATGGCGGACCTGCTCGCCGAGATCGAGCTGGCGGCGGGGGCGTCGGACGTCATCGCGATGACGGCCGCGAACCGGCGGTTCCACTTCGCCGTCTTCGACGCGGCCGGGCTGCCTCGCCTGTCCCGCATCCTGCGCCAGCTGTGGGAGGCCACCGATGCCTATCGGGCGCTCTACTTCCAGGGGGCCGAAAATCGCGCCCGGGTCGCCCGGGAGCATGCCCGGATGCTCAGCGCACTTCGGAAGCGGGATGCTGAGACGCTGGTGCGCCTGCATGACGAGCATCGGGAGCACTCCGTCGGCGCCGTGACGGCCATCCTGGCGGCGCGTGACCACTAGCCTGAACCCGAATGATTGGATACAATTCGACGGATTGGATCCAATCCATATCTGATCTCTGGACCGATCCCAACCCGCATCAGGAGGACACATGACCCGCCCGCCGCAATCGCCCTTCGGGCTGTTCGCCATCGACCACCTGCTGTCGGAGGAGGAGCGGGCGATCCGCGACGTGGTGCGCGAGTTCGTCGACTCCGAGATCCGTCCGCATATCGCCGACTGGTTCGAAGAGGGCAAGATCCCCGCTCGTGAACTGGCGAAGGATCTCGGCACTCTCGGGGTGCTGGGGATGCACCTGGAGGGCTACGGCTGCCAGGGCACGTCCGCCGTCGCCTACGGACTTGCGTGTCTTGAACTCGAGGCGGGGGATTCGGGGATTCGCTCGCTCGTCAGTGTCCAGGGCTCACTGGCGATGTATGTACGCCATCCACGCGTTCGGCTCGGAGGAGCAGAAGCAGGAGTGGCTGCCGCGCATGGCTGCTGGTGACGCGATCGGGTGCTTCGGGCTGACCGAAGCCGACTTCGGCTCCAACCCGAGCGGGATGCGCACGCACGCACGCCGTGATGGCGAGGACTGGGTGCTCGAGGGCTCGAAGATGTGGATCACCAACGGCAACGTCGCTGACGTCGCGGTCGTGTGGGCACAGACCGACGACCGCATCCGAGGGTTCGTCGTTCCGACCGACACTCCCGGCTTCCAGGCGAACGAGATCCACAAGAAGATGTCACTGCGCGCATCCGTCACCAGTGAGCTGGTCTTCGACGGCGTGCGCCTGCCAGCGGATGTGGTGCTCCCCGAGGTCTCGGGCCTGCGCGGGCCGCTGTCCTGCTTGAACGAGGCACGGTTCGGCATCGTGTTCGGCACTCTCGGTGCTGCGCGCGACTGCCTGGAGACGGCGATCAACTACAGCATCGACCGCGAGCAGTTCGACAAGCCGATCGCTGCATTCCAGCTGACCCAGAAGAAGTTCGCCGACATGGCCCTCGAGCTGGGCAAGGGGATGCTGCTGGCCCTGCACCTCGGTCGGCTCAAGGACGAGCACCTCGTGCGACCTGAGCAGGTCAGCTTGGGCAAGCTGAACAATGCACGCGAGGCACTGGCGATCGCCCGCGAGTGCCGAGGCATTCTGGGCGGCAACGGCATCACGCTGGAGTACCCGATCATCCGGCACATGAACAACCTGGAATCGGTCTTCACCTACGAAGGCACGAACGAGATGCACACGCTCGTGGTCGGCGAAGCGCTGACCGGGATCGCGGCCTACCGATGAGCGGTTCGCGCGTGCTGACGTCCGTAGTCGACGGACAGGCCGTCGCTGGGTCCGAAGACCGTCCCGATGCGAACCCGTCGGACCTGAGCGACATTGTGGCTGTGGCCTCGCTGGGTGGCACGGATGTTGCGTCAGACGCGGTCGCTGCGGCTGCGGCGGCCTTCACCGCGTGGTCTCGCACGACTCCGTGGCAGCGCGCTGAGGTTCTCGATCGAGCGGGCACGGAGATCATCTCGCGGGCCGACGAGCTTGGCGATCTCCTTGCACGAGAGGAGGGCAAGACCTACCCGGAGGCGCGCGGAGAGGTCGTGCGTGCTGCCCAGATCATGAAGTACTTCGCAGGCGTTGCTCTGCAGCCGCACGGCCAGGCGCTCGACTCAGTCCGCCCGGGCATCGACGTCACCGTCACCCGCGAGCCGGTCGGCGTCGTCAGCGTCATCACGCCATGGAACTTCCCCATCGCGATCCCGGCGTGGAAGATCGCCCCGGCGCTCGCCTTCGGCAACACCGTCGTGTTCAAGCCGGCCGACCTCGTCCCGGCCAGCGCATGGGAGCTCGTCGACATCCTCAATCGCGCCGGCCTGCCTTCTGGCGTGCTCAATCTGGTGCTGGGACGCGGGTCCGTTGTGGGCCCCGTGCTCACCGGTGACCCGGCCGTGTCGGCCGTGACGTTTACGGGGTCGGTCGAGACGGGTCGCGGCATCCTCGCGGGCAGCGCGGGCAAGGGCATCAAGGTCCAGCTCGAGCTGGGTGGCAAGAACCCACTCGTGGTGACCGAGAGGGCAGACCTCGCTGGTGCGGTCGAGTGTGCGATGCAGGGCGGCTTCGGCTCGACCGGTCAGCGCTGCACGGCGTCCTCGATTCTGGTCGTGACCGAGGGAGTCCACGACGCATTCGTCGATGCGATCGCGGCTCGCATGGGTGCGTGGAGCGTTGGCGATGCGCGAACAGGCGGTATCGACATGGGCCCGGTCGTTGATGCATCGCAGTTGGCGCAGGACCGGAGCTATCTCGTCACCGCGAGAGCGGAGGGTGCCGAGATTGTCGGTGGCGACCAGGTCGACGGTGTCACGGAAGGTCACTACCTCGCTCCGGCGCTCGCCATCGGCACGTCGATCACCGACACGATCAATCGCGAGGAGGTATTCGGTCCCGTGATGTCCGTTGTGCGAGTGGCCGACTACGCCGAGGCGCTGGCGACCGCGAATGCCAGCACGATGAACCTCTCCGCTGGCATCTGCACGAAGGACCTTGCCGAGGCATCGCACTTCAAGCGCAACTCCAAGGCCGGCATGGTGATGGTGAACCTGCCGACCGCGGGCGTCGACTTCCATGTGCCGTTCGGCGGTCGAGGTGAGAGCAGCCACGGCCCGCGCGAGCAGGGCACGGCCGCCGTGGAATTCTTCACCACATCGAAGACGGCCTACACGGCACCCGGAACTCCCTAGCCACTCGGGGGAGGCTGAGGCGGTCGTCGGACGTAGCATCGGGCACATGACCGACGACCTGTTCCCAGAGGCCTATCTCGCCGACATCTTCACCGAGCCCGAGCCCGATGTGCACACCCTGGCTCACCTGGGTCCACTGGCGCCGCTGGCCGGATCATGGACGGGCGAGGCCGGCAGCGACACGCATCCGGTGGTCGAGGGGTCCAAGACGGAGCCCTACACCGAGACCTGGACCTTCGAGCCGATCGATCCGCAGACGAACGGTCCGCAGCTCTTCTACGGGCTCCGCTACCACCAGCACATCGTGCGACCCGGTGGCGTCGAGACCTTCCACGACCAGGTCGGCTACCTGCTGTGGGAGCCCGCGACCGGACTTGTGGCCATGACCCTGGCGATTCCGCGCGCGCAGGTGGCGATGGCCGGCGGGCATGCTCAGCCGGGCGATCGGAAGTTCGTGCTGCGTGCCGCCGTCGGAGATCCGAACTTCGGGATCGTCACCAGCCCCTTCCTGGATGCCGCATTCCATACGACCGCGTGGGAGATCACCTTCCGTGTCGGCGACGACGACACCTGGGCATACCGGCAGACCACGACCCTTGAGGTGCATGGCCGCTCGGGTGCTTTCGACCACACCGATGCCAACCGTCTCGTACGCGCGGCCGCACCGGTGCCGAATCCGCTAGCGGCGAGACCTACAGGCGCAGGGGCTTGATCGGCGCGGCGATCAAGGAGGGATCATTCCGCCAGTCGACGCCGGGCACATCGATGTAGAGCTCGATCTCATTGCCGTCAGGATCGGCGATGTACAGGCTGTGTGTCACCGTGTGGGCGCTCGCGCCGAGGATCGGGACGCCGTTGGCAGCGAGATTTGCGACTGCCTCGCGGAGATCGTCGTCGCTGTCGCCGACCTTGAGTCCGAAGTGGTACATGCCCACGCGCCGCCCCGTGGGCAGGGCAGCGGCATCCATCCCCACCTCGATCAGCAGCAACTCATGGTGCGTTCGCAAGGAGGGTGCAGCGAAGGCGGCAGCGGGGAAGGCCAGCGCGTCGTCGTCGGCACCGAGGATCTGGCGCCAACCGAGCACATCGCGGTAGAAGTGCGCGGACCTCTTCAGGTCACGCACGTACAGGACGAGGTGCCCGAGTTCCTTGATCTCCATGCTGGCTCCCATCGGCCCGTGAAGGGATGGGCTGAGCCTAGTGGCCGAGTTGGCGGGCGAACATGGCAGCGAGACGCGACGGGCGGCCGGTGCGCGCCTCCGAGTCGTCGGCACCGGTCATGACGCGCAGTCCGACATTGGTGCCGAGCCAGCGCAACGGCTCCGGTTCCCAGCGCTTGGAGTGGTGGTCCACCCACGGCAGTTTGACGATGTCGGAGTCGGTGCCCGTGATGAGGTCTGCGAGGGTGCGTCCACCGAGGTTCGCCGTACCCACGCCGTCGCCGACGTAGCCACCCGACCAGGCCAGGCCCGTGCTGAGGTCCAGTCCGCACGATGCCCACCAGTCGCGCGGGATGCCGAGCGGCCCGCCCCAGGTGTGCGTCACGGCCGATCGGCTCACGATCGGGAACAGGTCGATCAGCACCTCCCACAGCGCGGCGTGGACAGCGGCATTGCGGTCCTGCTCGGGCGTGATCCGCGACCCGAAGTGGTAGGGAGCACCACGCCCGCCGAAGGCGAGCCGACCATCGGCCGTGCGTTGCCCGTAGATGATCAGGTGACGGCCGTCCGAGAAGGTCTCACGCTCGGCCAGGCCGATCTGCGACCAGGCCTCGTCGGGCAGCGGCTCGGTTGCGAGCATGAGCGAGTACACCGGTGCGAGCGTGCGGGTATGGCCCTTCAGGGTGCGGGTGTATCCCTCAGTCGCCCGCACGATGTACTCGGCTCGCACGGAGCCGTGGTCAGTGCGAATGATGCCGGGTTCGATCGCGGTGACGCGTGTGTGCTCGTGAATGACCGTTCCCGATGCAACGACGCTGCGCGCGAGACTCCTGACCAGCCGGGCGGGATTGATAGCCGCGCAGTGTGGTGTGTAGGTGCCGCCGAGGACGTCCGTGGCGTTCACACGTCGCGCAGCCTCGTCCTTGCCCAGCAGGTCATAGTCAGCGGCCCCGAAGCCCCACGACCGCAACTCGTCGATCTCGTCGCGGGCGCTGCGCATCTGCATGGGCGTGCGTGCGGCGACGACGGTTCCGCCCTTCTGCCACTCGACGTCCCAGCCCTCTTCGTGCGCTACTCGACCGATCTCGTCGACGGTCGCGAACATCTCACGTCGAAGGCGAATGGCTGCATCGCGGGACGATACGCGGGCGATGGCGGACAGGCCGGCCGGGAAGAGGGCTGAGGCCCAGCCGCCGTTACGACCGCTCGCGCCGAATCCGGCCTGCTCGGCCTCGAGGATCACGATGCGCAGCGACGGGTCGATCCTCTTGAGGTAGTAGGCGGTCCACAACCCCGTGTATCCGGCACCGACGATCGCCACATCGGCCGTAGTGTCGCCGGGCAGCGGGCTGCCCAGCGGTGCGCTGAGGTCGGCGGGGAGGGTGTCCCACCACAGTGAGAGCGAACGCAGATCCTGGGTCACGAACGCTGCCAGCCGTCCACGTACGACGGAACGAGCGTCTCTGCAAGACAGTGATCGGCCCGCACCGGCGTTCCGAAGGTCTCGTGCATCGGGATCGTGCCGGACCACAGGTGCGTCAGGCTCGGGTCCGCCAGGTCGTCCGGATCGTCGTCGGGTCCACCCGACCGGATCTTCACGGAGCACTCGTCGAGGGGGAGGGCCAAGGTGATCGTCGCGGCCCGCTCCTTCGGCGTCGGCTGACGGCAGTCGTCCCAGCGGCCCGGCAGCAGGTGCTCCGTGATGCAGCGCAGTGCATCGAGCTCGTCGTCGCCAGTCAGTCGTTGCGCGACGCCGACGACCATCGCGGAGCGGTAGTTCATGCTGGACTCGAACGCGCTGAGGGCAAGCACCAGTCCGTCGAGCAGCGTCACGGTCAGGCAGGTCGGCTGGCCGTCGGCCAGCGCACGGAACAGGCGTGAGCCGGTCGAGCCGTGGAAGAGCACCTGATCACCGCGGCGTGCGAAGGCTACGGGGATGACGTAGGGCTGCCCATTGTCGTCGCGGACGGCGACGTGCGCGACCAGACCTGCGTCGAGGACGTGATGGAGGGCGGCTCGGTCGTTCACCGCGTGTTCTGCCAGCCGACGGACCCGGGTCCGTTCCGTGGACCCCGGTGCCGGGAGTGCCTCGGATGTCACAGGATCGACCACGCCTCGGTGAGCACGGAGCGCAGAATCTGCTCGATCTCGTCGAACTCGGTCTGGCCGATGATCAGCGGGGGAGCGAGTTGGACCACCGGGTCGCCTCGGTCATCGGCGCGGCAGTACAGGCCCGCGTCGAACAGGGCCTTGGAGAGGAACCCGCGCAGCAGGCGCTCGGCCTCGTCATCGTTGAAGGTCTCCCGCGTCACCTTGTCCTTGACAAGTTCGATCCCGTAGAAGTAACCGGCCCCGCGGACGTCGCCGACGATCGGCAGGTCCGTCAGCCCCTCGCGGGTCTGACGGAAGTTAGACTCATTGTCACGCACATGCTGCAGGATTCCCTCGCGCTCGAAGATGTCGAGGTTCGCCAGTGCGGCAGCGGCGCCAACCGGATGGCCGCCCCACGTGTAACCGTGCAGGAACGAGTTCGTGCCGTGCTTGAACGGCTCGAACAGCCGATCACTGACGATCATGGCGCCCATCGGCGCATAGCCCGATGTCATGCCCTTGGCGCAGGTGATGATGTCGGGGGTCACGCCGAAGCGGTTCATTGCGAACATGTCGCCGATGCGTCCGAATGCGGTGATGGTCTCGTCGGCGACGAGCAGCACGTCGTACTGATCGCAGATCTCCCGCACGCGCTCCAGATACCCGGGCGGTGGCGGGAAGCACCCGCCGGAGTTCTGCACGGGCTCGAGGAACACGGCGGCGACGGTCTCCGGGCCCTCGAACTCGATGGCCTCGGCAATGCGTTCGGCCGCCCACAGGCCGAAGGTCTTCTCGTCGTGGCGGAACTCCTCCGGTGCCCGGTAGAAGTTCGTGTTGGGCACCTTCACGGCACCCGGCACCAGCGGTTCGAAGGGGATCTTCGCGGCCGGGATGCCGGTGATCGACAGGGCTCCATGCGGAGTGCCGTGGTACGCGATGTTCCGGCTGATCACCTTGTGCTTGGTCGGCTGGCCCGTGAGCTTGAAGAACTGCTTGGCGAGCTTCCACGCCGACTCGACGGCCTCGCCGCCGCCGGAGGTGAAGAACACGCGGTTGAGGTCGCCGGGTGCGTAGTGGGCGAGGCGCTCTGCCAACTCGATTGCCCGAGGATGCGCATACGACCAGATCGGGAAGAAGGCGAGCTCCTCGGCCTGCATGGCCATCGCCGCGCCGATCTCCTTGCGGCCGTGGCCCGCCTGCACCACGAACAGGCCGGAGAGGCCATCGAGATACCGGTTGCCCTGGTCGTCCCAGATGTAGGCGCCCTCGCCCTTGACGATGACCGGCACGTGGCCGGTGCCGTCGTAGTAGACCGAGTGCCGGGTGAACGGCATCCAGAGGT
>JAPLBU010000153.1:15583-19369 GCA_026392575.1 Actinomycetota bacterium
CCTCGAGCAGGTGATCGTCATCCTCGGCCACGACTTCCGCCAGGATGTCGAAGCTCCCTGCGCACACCACGAGGTAGTCCACCTCGGGCATGCCTGCCAACTGATCTGCTACCGCCTCCGCATCGCCTTCGACCTGGATCCCGATCATCGCCGAGCGGGAGAACCCCACCTGGAGTGGATCGGTGACGGCCACGATCTGCATGACACCGGACTCCTGGAGTTTCTGCACCCGCTGACGCACGGCCGCCTCCGACAGGCCCACGGCCTTGCCGATGGCGGCGTACGGTCTGCGACCGTCCTGCTGCAACTGCTCGATGATGGCCTTGGACACGTCGTCCAAGGGGGTGCTGGGCACCCGATCGCGCGACGACATGACCGCCATGATGGGCCACGTTGGGTGGCATTGGCAAGTGATTCCGCGGTAATTCGCTCCCGTGGCCACGGATTCCGTACTCAGGCACGGGTCTGGGGCGGCATGCAGAGCTCACGGACGCTCCGGCCCTCGTCAGCGGATTCGTGCGCCCTTCGGCGGGTGCGCCGCGTACACTCGCGTCGAGCCGGACCCGGTAGCCTCCGCTCGTGTCGCCGGCGCTCAATGTCAAGGGTCATTCGGAAGCCATAGAGGAGAGTCATGAGTTCGTACGCGGTAGTCGATCCCCACACTGGTGCGCAGGTCAGCACGTACCCGATGGCAACCGACAGGGAGGTCGAGGAGGCGGTAGCAGCCGCGGCCACGGCTCACGCAGCGTGGGCGGACCGGTCGATTGCGGAGCGCGCGGCCGTCGTACGTCGTATCGGTGAACTGCATGTCGAGCGCTCGGAGGAGTTGGGCGGCATCATCCATCGGGAGATGGGCAAGGCGCTGGCGGATGCAATAGGTGAGGTCGAGTTCAGCGGCGCCATCTATGCCTACTACGCCGACAATGCCGAGAGACTCCTCGCCGACAAGCCGATTCAGGACTTTGACGGGGAGGGCTCGGCGTGGATCCGGTCACAGTCGGTCGGGACCATCTTGGGGATCATGCCGTGGAATTTCCCCTACTACCAGGTGGCCCGGTTCGCCGGCCCGAATCTGGTGCTGGGCAACACCATTCTGCTCAAGCACGCCTCGCAGTGCCCGGAGTCATCGGCAGCCATCGCGGCGATCTGCGCCGAAGCAGGTGTTCCGTCGGGCGTGTATGCGAACCTCTACGCGTCCTTCGCCCAGATCGCCGACATCATCGCCGCTCCCAGCGTCCGGGGCGTCTCGCTGACCGGTTCGGAGCGCGCCGGTGGTGCGGTCGCGGAGATCGCCGGACGCAACCTGAAGAAGGTCGTCCTTGAACTCGGCGGCTCGGATCCGTTCATCTTGCTGAGCACAGACGACCTCGATGCGACCGTCGACGCCGCCATTTTCGGTCGGATGGACAACGTGGGCCAGGCCTGCAACGGTGCGAAGCGGTTCATCATCGTGGGCGACTTGTATGACGCATTCCTGGAGCGCTTCACCGAGAAGATGCTCGCACTGCCCACGTCTGCTCCGCTCTCGTCGGCAGGTGCCGCAGCGGGCCTGGCTGAGCAGGTGGACCGGGCCGTGGCTCAGGGCGCGACGCTGGCGACGGCCGGTGAGCGCGAAGGCGCATTCTTCCCGGCCGGCGTCCTCACCGGGCTCACTCCTGACAACGCGGTCTACTACGAGGAGTTGTTCGGTCCGATCGCGCAGGTCTATCGGGCGGCTGACGAGGACGATGCGGTTCGGCTCGCCAACGACACCCCGTTCGGTCTGGGTTCTTACGTCTTCGGCACGGATCAGGAGCAGGCACTACGCGTCGCCGCTCGTCTCGACACCGGCATGGTCTACATCAACGGAGTCGGCCTGGATTCACCCGAACTGCCATTCGGCGGCACGAAGATCTCCGGCTTCGGACGCGAGCTCGGCAGTCTCGGCATCGAGGAATTCCTCAACAAGAAGCTGATCCGCTCACTCACCTGAGGTGGCAGTGAACGGGGTGGGAGCTACTGGTCGCGGAGCAGCCGGCGCAGGATCTTCCCGGACGCTGACTTGGGAATGGCATCGGTGATGGTGACATCACGGATGACCTTGTAGGTCGAAACGCGGTCGGTCATGTAGGCGGTGATCTCCTCGGCTGTGACCGTCTGACCGGCCTTGACGACGATGAAAGCTCGCGGAATCTCGCCGGCCTCGACGTCGGGAACACCGACCACCGCAGCGTCCGCGATCGCGGGGTGCGTCAGTAGCAGGGCTTCAAGCTCGGCGGGGGCGACCTGGAAGCCCTTGTACTTGATCAGTTCCTTCAGTCGGTCGACGATCGAGACGAAACCGTCTGCGTCGATCGTGGCGATATCACCGGTGTGCAGCCAGCCGTCGCGATCGATCGTGGCGGCGGTCGCTTCGGGGTTGTTGAGATAGCCCTTCATCACCTGAGGTCCGCGCACCCACAGTTCACCGACACCGCCGACGTCCTGATCCTCGCCGGTCGCCGGGTCGACGATGCGGCACTCGGTGTTCGGAATGGTGACGCCGACGGTTCCGGGACGGTCCTGACCCATCATGGTGGCGTGGCTGACGGGGCTGAGCTCGGTCATGCCGAAGCCCTGGACCACGGCGCAGTCGATGCGGGCGGCCGCCTCGTTCGCGAGTTCTGCACTGAGCGGTGCCGCTCCCGAGAAGACCTGGGTGAGGCTGCTGATGTCGAACTGGTCGACGAGCGGATGCTTGGCGAGCGCCAGGACGATGGGAGGCACGACGAAGAACCTGCTGATGCGACGATCCTGGATGATCGTCAGCGCTTGCTCCAGATCGAAGCGCGGCAGAGTCACGATCGTGGCACCGCGTGACAGGAACTCGTTCATGAGGACCTGCATACCGTAGATGTGGAAGAAGGGGAGAACGGCGAGCACGACCTCACCATCGGTGACTGACAGGGCATCCTCGAGTTGCACGAGGTTCGCCAGCAGATTCTGGTGTGTGAGCATGACGCCCTTGGGGAAGCCAGTCGTGCCCGAGGAGTAGGGGATGACGACGACATCGTCGAAGACGTCGATCGGAACCTGCGCGATGGGCGGGCCGAAGAGCGCGGTCACGGGGGTGGTGCCCTCGATGGCATCACCGATGATGACGATCTCGCTGGTGGCAGTCCCCTCGATGGCCTCCCTTGCGGTCTCCAGGAACATGCCTATCGTGATGAGCAGGGTTGCCCGCGAGTCATTGATCTGGAACCGGACCTCCTCGGCGGTGTAGGTCGGGTTGATCGTGCTGACGGCGACTCCCGCGACGGCAGCTCCGTGGAAGACGATCGCGTACTCGGGGATGTTCGGTGCCATCAGGGCGATGGTGTCGCCGCGGCCGAGGCCGCGGGCGGCCAGGCCTCCGGCGAATGCGTGGATCATCCCCTTGAGCTGGCTGTAGGTGTAGGTACGGCCCGTCGGTCCGTCGATCAGCGCAGGGCGGTCGGGAACCCGGTCCGCCTCCTGCAGGACGTACTCAGTGAGGGGGATCGCCGGGATGTCGACATCGGGGACGGGGCTGCGGTGGATGATCACGGGCTGCTCCTTCGGTCGAGGTGACAGGAGTCTCACACGACAGGCAGGGCGGTGGGCGGACTTCGACGCAGCAGGTTTCATCCTGGCCCGGAATGCGCAGCGGGGCGGGTCCCGAAGGACCCGCCCCGCTGGTGCGACTAGTGCTAGTTGCCACCCTCAGCAAGGGTTACTGAGAGCGGGGCGAAGGCATCGCCCGTGGTGTTCAATCCTTCTGCCGTGAGAGCCGCATTGGCTGCCTCGGCG
>JAPLBU010000262.1 GCA_026392575.1 Actinomycetota bacterium
CCCTCGACGACTTCGGCACCGGCTACTCGAGCCTTTCGTGGCTCACTCAGTTCCCGGTCAGCGTCGTGAAGATCGACAAGTCCTTCACGGATGACATCGGCATCGACCAGCGCAAGACCGCGATCGTCAGTGCCGTCATCGGCGTGTGCCACGAACTGGGCTTCACCGTGGTTGCCGAGGGCATCGAGTCACGCGAGCAGGCCGGTCGACTGCTGGAACTAGGCTGCGATCGTGGGCAGGGGTACCTGTTCGGCAGGCCCACACCGATCGAGGAGGGGCAGTGGATGTGACCGATCAGCCGCTGTACCTGGTCGCCGTCATCAAGCCGCGGCTCGACCGTGTCGAGGACGCCGAGCGGCACCTTCGCGCGCTGATGGCCGGAACCCATCTGGAGCCGGGCTGCATCTACATGGAGCTCGTCGTGTCGGACGACGACCCGGACACGTGGCTCATGCTCGAGAAGTTCACGTCACGGGCAGACTGGGAGGCGCACATGCTGACCCCCCATGTGATCGACGGCAACCGGAACCTTGCCGATCTTCTGCGTGAGCCGACCGAACTGCGTTTCTACACCGCGAAGTAGCCGAGCCGGGAGCAGTGGCTATGGCGCGGTGCGGTCGGCCCAGGCCTGCTGCAGTGCGGCCAGCAGTGTCGCGGCTGGCTGGGCGCCGGACACGCCATAGCGGCGGTCGATGACGAAGAACGGCACCCCGGACACCTGCAGGCCACGGGCCTCGGCCTCGTCCGCTCGCACCTCGGCGGCGAACCGGTCCGAGGCGAGGAGATCGTCGACGGCAGTCGCGTCGAGCCCCGCCTCGACGGCCAGCCGACGCAGGGTGTCGGGGTCGCCGATGGCCGCACCTTCGGTGAAGTAGGCATCGAAGAGGCGGCCCTTGAGCTCATCCTGCCGGCCCTCGGCCTTGGCCAGGTGGAGGAGCCGGTGGGCATCGAACGTGTTCCCGGACTGGGCGCGGTCGAAGCGGAAGTCGAGCCCCACCTCGGCCCCGCGCGCGGCAACCCCGGCGAACATCGCCTGGACCTGGTCGGCATCGGCACCGAGCTTGTGCGACAACTGCTCGACGAGTGTCTCGGTGCGCACGGCGGGCGCATCGGGGTCGAGCTCGAAGCTGCGCCAGATGAGTTCGACGTCGTCGGCGTGCTCGAAGTCGGCGAGCGCACGCTGGAGCTCGGCCCGGCCGACGCAGCACCATGGGCACACGACATCGGACCAGACCTCGACAGGCAGCACAGCAGTCATGCGGGAAACGTACCTCCTTGGATCGTCAGCCCGACCGTCATGCGCGGGTTGGGTACCGTCCTCAATATCGTCGCCATCCTGATCGGCGCCGGCCTCGGTATCCTCATCGGCCATCGGCTGCCCGAGCGCACCCGTCGCACCGTCACTGATGCCCTCGGTCTCGTCACCCTCGTCATCGGCGGGCTGAACATTGTCGCCCTGCGCGACGAGGACTACATCGCCGCTGTGGGCGGCGGCGGAACCTTGCTGGTGGTGCTGGCCGCGCTGCTCATCGGAGGTATCGCCGGCTCGCTGCTGCGGATCGAGGAACGACTCGAGGCGTTCGGGGGCTGGCTGCAGCGGGTCTTCGTGCGCGGCGAAGGCACGCAGTCGCGGGCTCGGTTCGTCGAGGGTTTCGTCGATGCCTCGCTCGTCTTCTGCATCGGACCGCTGGCCGTGCTCGGCTCCCTGAGCGACGGGCTGGGCAAGGGCATCGAGCAACTCGCGCTCAAGTCGACTCTCGATGGCTTCGCATCGTTGGCGTTCGCCGCATCGCTCGGCTGGGGCGTCGCGGCATCCGCGCTGTCGGTGGGGGTGTGGCAGGGCCTGCTGACGTTATTGGGCGCGCTGCTCGGCTCGTTCATGTCGGCCGCGCTCATCGCCTCCCTGACGGCGACCGGTGGCGTGCTGCTGCTGGGCGTGGGGCTTCGACTGCTGAACATCCGTCAGGTGCCGGTGGGCGACCTGCTGCCGGCGCTGATCATCGCGCCCGTGCTGACGGTGATCGTCGCCGCGTTCTGAGCGACGTCAGTCGTTGGTGTCCCTGGGTGCATCCGGGGACGGCTCGACGAAGGTCTCGGTGACCGTCTCGACCACCTCCGTGGGTGTACCGGCATCGTCGAGGACAACCGCGTCGGTGGCTACGACCTCGGTGGCTACGACAGCGCCGGTGGCTACGACAGCGCCGGTGGCCGCGACCGCGGCGTCGGCCGCGGGCTTGCGGCGACGGACCAGCAGCAAGACGATGACGACGACGATGAGGGCGACGACGGCGAGTGCGACGAGCACGACGAGCAGTGCGGCGATCTTGGGTCCGCCGCTGCCGGCCTCACTCGTGATCGTCACGTCGAGGGGAGAGGTCATCGTTCCCTCGATGGTTGCGGAGGTGTCCGATGTCTTAGTGGCACCCGTTCCGGTGACCGTATTGATGTTGCCGGGGAAGGTGACCTTGACGTTGATGGAGCCCAGCGAGGCGTCGCCCAGCAAGGCTGACGGATCCATCCCATCAGTGCTCTCGGTTCCGGTCTGACCCGCATTGACCATGTGGAACGTGATCACGTCGCCCGCCTTGGCGATGGTCCACATGCCCTCCGGATCCGCGAAGTCCTGGTTGGTGAACGTGCACGTGTAGATGTACGCGGTATCGGACTCGGAGGTATCGCACGCAGCCAGTTCGCCGAGGCCGGTGTCGGAGAGGTCGCCCGTGGTGACCGAGCTCTCGAACGAGGCGAGGTCGGAGATCCCCATGAAGCCGGCGGCGTCCTTCTGGAGCTCGAAGCCGACCGTGCCGGTCCCCTGAGCGTCGGAGTTGATGGTGAGGTCGGCGTCGACCTTGAGGCAGCCGGTGAGAGTCACGACCACGAGGGCGCAGGCGCCCATCAGGGAGGCGATACGGGTGCGGGTGGTGTTTGTCATGGCTGATCCCCATTCGTGGCCGGTATCGCCATCGTAGGGGGCGGCATATGTCCGAGTCGCGCCTTATCGACCTTGCCCATCGCGTTGCGCGGAAGGGCGTCGACGAGGACGACGGTTCGGGGTCGCTTGTGGGCGCTGAGCGTCGCTGCGACATGCGCGATGAGCTCGCGCTCCCCGACGCCCTGGGTCACCACGTAGGCGACGATCCGCTCGCCCAGGTCGTCGTCAGGCTCGCCGACCACTGCCGCCTCGACGACATCGGGGTGCGCGAGCAGGGCATCCTCGACCTCGCCAGCCCCAATGCGGTAGCCCCCGCTCTTGATCAGGTCGGTGCTGGCTCGCCCGACGATGCGGTGCACGCCATCAGCGTCCACCGTGGCGATGTCTCCGGTCCGGAACCAGCCGTCAACGGTGAAGGCGGCTGCTGTGGCATCCGGACGGTTCAGGTAGCCGGTGAAGAGCGACGAGCCGATGACCTGAAGCTCACCGAGCTCACCTGGCCGGCTCGATGCCCCGGCGTCATCGACGATGCGGGCCCTGATGCCGGCCAGCGGCCGTCCCACCGATCCCCGCTGGCGCGGATCCGCGGCTCGCGCGGTCAGCGTGATCAGCGTCTCGGTCATCCCGTAGCGCTCGATGGGCGGTTGCCCGGCGAGGGCACGCAGTGCATCGAAGACCGGACCGGGCAGTGCCGCGCTGCCCGATACCAGCAGGCGAGCGCCGCCGAGTGCACGTGCAGCATCGGCATCTCGCGCAATGCGCGACCACACGGTGGGCACGCCGAAGTACAGGGAGCCGCGTGCCGCTGCATACGCCGCCGGTGTTGGCCGGCCGGTGTGGACAAGCCCCGAGCCCGTGATGAGCGGGCCGAGGACACCGAGGACGAGTCCGTGCACGTGGTGCAGCGGCAATCCATGGACGAGAACGTCGTCGGGAGTCCAGTCCCATGCATCGGCCAGGCCGCTGATGCAGGACCTGATCGCGTCGAGTCGGATCGGGACACCCTTGGGAGGGCCGGTGGTCCCGCTCGTATAGAGAACGAGCGCTGCATCGCCGCGCGGCACGGCGTCATTGCCAGGCAGCGCCCAGGTGGTTCCGCCCTCGGCCAGCAGCCCGGCGCCGGAGTCTGCGAGCACGTGCTCGCGCTCGCGCTCGCCGGCATCGGGGCTGAGGGGGACGACGGGGACCCCGGCCTCTAGCGCGGCAACGATGGTGATGACCGTTGTCATCGTTGCGTCGGCCACGACGGCGAGCGTCGGTGCCCCGTCGAGGATCCGAGCCGCCTCGTAAACGCGGCCGAGGAACTCGTCGCGGGG
>JAPLBU010000435.1 GCA_026392575.1 Actinomycetota bacterium
CCGCCCTTGTCCCCCACCTTCGGTCCGTCGGCCACGACGTCCAGCGGCTGGTGCGTCGCCCCGCGGCGGCGCCCGACGAGATCAGCTGGGACCCAAAGGCGGGCACTGTTGACCTCGCTGCCCTCCAGGGCGTCGACGGCGTGATCCACCTCGCCGGTGCCGGCGTCGGCGACCACCGCTGGACCGATGACTACAAGCGCGAGATCCTCGACAGCCGCGTCGATGGCACTCACACGATCACCCAGGCGATGATCGCCCTGGACCCCAAGCCCCGCGTGCTCGTCTCCGCCTCGGCCATCGGCTGGTACGGAGACACCGGAGACCGCGAGGTCGACGAGACGGCCCCCGCTGGCAGCGGCTTCCTCGCCGATGTGGTTCGCGCCTGGGAGGCCGCAGCATCTCCCGCCGCTGACCACGGCATCCGCGTCGTTCACCCCCGCACCGGCCTGGTCGTCTCCGGCGACGGCGGTGCGTGGGCGCGCATGTTCCCGCTCTTCAAGTTCGGCCTGGGCGGCAAGCTCGGCAGTGGCCAGCAGTACTGGTCGTGGATCTCCCTGCGCGATGAGGTCTGCGCCCTGCAGTTCCTGGTCGAGCAGGATCACCTCAGCGGACCCGTCAACCTCACCGGACCCACGCCGCTGACAAATGCCCAGATCACCTCGGTGATGGGCTCCGTGCTCGGCCGTCCGACGATCCTGCCGGCGCCTGCATTCGCGCTGAAGGCCGTTCTCGGCGAGTTCTCCACCGAGGTGCTTGGCAGCTCGCGGGTCATGCCGCGGGTGCTGGAGCAGTCGGGCTTCGTCTTCCAGGACCCCACTGCAGAGGACGCCATCCGCACCGCACTGGCATCCTGAGCAGGTGACTGAGCAGCACGACGTTGTCGTGATCGGAGCCGGCCTCGCCGGTCTTGCTGCCGCTCGCCAGCTGGCCATCCACGGGGTCGATGTCGTCGTGCTGGAAGCGGGTGACGACGTCGGTGGCCGCGTGCGCACCGATCGGGTCGACGGCCTCCTGCTCGACCGGGGTTTCCAGCTCTACAACCCGGCCTACCCCGAAGCAGCTCGCGTCCTCGACCACGCAGCACTGGACCTGCGGGCGTTCGTGCCCGGCGTGGTCGCACAGACCGACAGGGGGCCGGTCCGCCTCGCCGATCCGCGCCAGCGGCCGCGCTGGGCTGCCGATGCCCTCTCGAGCCGCTCCGGACGACTGAGCGGCAAGTTGCGCTTCGCCTGGTACGCGTGGCACGCCTCCCGCACGTCCGCTCAGGAGCTGGGCACACAGCAGGACATGCCGGCCGAAGTCGCCCTGCTCGGTGCTGGCGTCGATCCGGTGTTCCTCGAGACGGTGGTGCGGCCCTTCCTCAGCGGCGTGTTCCTGGAGGACCGACTGGCAACATCGAAGCGCTTCATGGACCTGGTGCTCACCAGTTTCGTCAACGGTGTCCCGTCCGTTCCCTCACACGGCATGCAGGCGATCCCCGAGCAGCTGCGAGACGCACTGCCGCCGGGCACCGTTCGCTGCAACACCCGCGTCACCTCGGTGGCCGATGGAGTGGTGCGCACAGAAGCCGGCGAGTTGCACGGGCGGTCCGTCATCGTGGCCACCGACCCGATGGCCGCCGTCGACCTGCTGCCCGGCCTGCACGTGCCCGCCGGGCGCGATGTCACCACCTGGTACTTCCTCGCCGATGGCTATCCCGAACTTCTCACGGCCGGCGAGCCGATCCTCGTCGTGGACGGCCGTGGGCGAGGCCCTCTCGTCAACGCGGTGGTCATGACCCACGCTGCTCCGTCATATGCATCCGATGGCCGGATTCTGGTCTCAGCATCGGCGCTCGGGCTCCACGACGGCGCCGAGGCGGAGACCGCCGTCCGCAACCACCTCGCACAGCTGTACGGCGTGGGCACGAGGGGCTGGGAGCGGGTCGCGACGTATCCGGTTCGCTACGCGCTTCCCGCGATGCTGCCGCCGCTGGACGTGCGTCGCCCCGTCGCCCTCGGCGAGTGGCTCTTCGTCGCCGGCGACCACCGCGACACGGCCTCGATCCAGGGCGCCATGGTCAGCGGCCGTCGCGCCGCCGATGCCGTCCTCACCCACCTCGGCGTCTCCCCCATCCACTGATTCCCCCGAGCGCTGAGGACCTGAGATGCCGAAGGACCGGGGACGCCGAAGCGCCGGGGACGCCGAAGCACCGGGAGAAATCGCCAACCTGACGCCGTTTCTCCCGATTCCTCACCCGCTTCTCCCGGTATCCGGGACAAACGGGGAAGGACCAGCGGGGAAACGGGCCGGATTCGCCGTTTCTCCCGGTCGCGCGTCCTTTCCGGAGCCGGAAAAGGGCGTCGCCTGCGCGTTCGACCAATCGAGTTAGGGTTGGCTACGTGACCGCAGCCGCCGACACCACCGCAGCCGCCGAACCGTTGGCGAGCCTGATCGTCGAGCATGTCGGCTTCGGCGCAGACGCCGTCGACTATCAGTCGGCCTGGGACCTGCAGCGCCGGGTGCACGCCGATGTCGCCACGGGCCACGCCGCCAACACCGTCCTCCTGCTCGAGCACCAGCCCGTCTACACCGCCGGCCGCCGCACGGAGGCCTTCGAGCGGCCGTCGGACGGCACGCCGGTCGTTGATGTGGATCGCGGCGGCAAGATCACCTGGCACGGCCCCGGCCAGCTGGTCGGCTACCCGATCGTGCGCCTGCCCAGCCCGATGGATGTGGTCGCCCATGTCCGTCGCATCGAGGCGATGCTGATCGACGTGTGCACCGAGCTCGGCGTCCACACGGCACAGGTCAGCGGACGCAGCGGTGTCTGGGTTCCTGCCGACGACCGCGGCCCCGATCGCAAGATCGCGGCCATCGGCATCCGCGTCAGCGAGGGCGTCACGATGCACGGCTTCGCCCTCAACTGCGACAACGACCTCGCCGGGTTCGACCGCATCGTCCCGTGCGGCATCGTCGATGCCGAGGTGACGACCCTGTCGCGCGAACTCGGCCGTGATGTCCCCGTCGCGGAGGCGCTGCCGCTGGTCGAGAGCCGCCTTGGGATGATCGTCGCGTGGTGAACCCTGACGGACGCAAACTGCTGCGCATCGAGGCCCGCAACGCCGCTGTTCCGATCGAGCGAAAGCCCGAGTGGATTCGCACGCGCCTGAAGACCGGGCCCCAGTTCCTCGAGATCCAGTCCCTGGTCAAGGCTGAGGGGCTGCACACGGTGTGCCAGGAGGCGGGTTGCCCCAACATCTACGAGTGCTGGGAGGACCGCGAGGCCACCTTCCTCATCGGCGGCGAGCAGTGCACCCGTCGGTGCGACTTCTGCCAGATCGACACCGGCAAGCCCGCGGACTACGACGTGGACGAGCCGCGCCGCGTCGCGGAGAGCGTCGTGCGCATGAACCTCCGCTACGCCACGGTCACCGGCGTCGCCCGCGACGATCTGC
>JAPLBU010000376.1 GCA_026392575.1 Actinomycetota bacterium
AGTCGATCATCCTCGGGATCATCGGGCTGGTGATCATCGTCGTCATCTTCTGGAAGGTGATCCCGCAGATCGGCGACTACTCGGCTGCGGCGGATGCCCTGGCCGCCATGGGTGTGGCCGCGATGATCGTCATCGGCCTCGCCGTGCTGCTGTACCTCGCGGTCTACGGCCTGCCGTTCATGGCCGCCACGCCGGGACTCAAGTACTGGAAGTCCCAGCAGGTCAACCAGGCGGCGTTCGCCATCAGCAATGGTGTGCCGGCCGGCGGAGCCTTCGGGCTGGCGGTGCAGTACGCGATGCTGACGTCGTACCGGATTCCCGGCACCATAGCGACGGCGGCGATCACCGCCGTGGGCCTGTGGAGCATGTTCGTCAGCCTCGGCCTGCCGGTCTTCGGCGTTGCGGCGCTGACGGTCTCGGGTGGCAGCACGGACTACGCCTGGGTCGCGCCGGTCGGCCTGGCGATCCTGATCGTGGGCATCGGCCTCTTCGTGCTGGTGATGCGGTCAGCCCCGCTGGCGTTGAAGGTGGGCAGTCTCGGCAACCGGCTGATCAAGCCCCTGCGCCCGAGGATCAAGGCACTCAAGGATCTCGACGTGCAGGTACCCATCGTCAAGTTCCGCTCCGACATGTACGACCTGCTGAAGCGGCGCTGGGGGCACATCACGGGGGCCCAGCTGGCCGTGATCATGACCCAGTTCCTGATCTTCTACGTCGCACTGCGGGGGGTGCAGGGCTGGGACAAGCCTGGTGCATCTGTCATTGCGGCGTTCGGAGCTTTCGCTACGGCGCAGATCATGCTGATGGTGCCGATCACGCCCGGGGGGCTCGGCACGGTCGATGCCCTGATCATCGCGCTGCTGCAGAGCATGGGGGTGTCTGCTGGCGACGCCACAGCGGCCGACCTTGTCTGGCGCGCCGCGTCCTACGTGCCGCAGATCATCATCGGCATCATCGCGCTGGTGTCGTGGTTCCGTACGGCGGGTCGCACCTACGCCGCCGCCGCGCCGCAGGAGGGCGACGCACCCGCATCCGCCTGACGGGTATCGGCGTGTCGGTGCCGCGGCGGGGTTATCGATCCCTAGGGTTTGCTGTGACCTGGTCGTCGCGGGAGGGGAAGCCTTCGACGATCAGGTCTCTTCATGTCCGGGGCGACTTCCTATCCTGAGGCCGTGACATCCATCGCCGGAACGAACACGACGGCCAGGCCATGGCGGAGTTTCGCTGCCCTCGGCGACAGCTTCACCGAGGGCCTTATGGACGTCATCGGTGCCGACGGACGGCATGTCGGCTGGGCCGACCGCGTCGCGGGGGAGCTCGCGGTGCGGGCGCAGTCCCGCGGTGAATCGGGTATCGACTACGCCAACCTCGCCGTGCGCGGACGGCTGGTCCGACAGGTCGTCGACGAGCAGGTGCCGGCGGCCCTCGTGCTCAAGCCCGAGCTGACGAGCCTCGCTGTCGGGGTCAACGACACTTTGCGACGGACATTCGCCCTGGACTCCGTGGCGACGTCGTGCGTGCTTCCGGTGCGGATGTCCTGCTCTTCGGATTCGGTGACCCGACACGACGATCTCGCATCATGCGACCGGTCCGCAACCGAATCCGCGCCTACAACTCAGCGGTGTCGGCCATCGCCCGGACGTACGGCTGCTACCAGGTGACCTTCTGGCAGGTGGCTGCCTACGACGACGGGGAGCTGTGGGACAGGGACTGGCTTCATCTCTCGCCGGCCGGCCACCGGCTGGTGGCTCGGACGGCCCTTGAGGGACTCGGGCTCGGGGACGATGCCTGGCGCACCCCGGTTGTGAGCGCGCCTCCTCAGCCGCTGCCTCGTCGGATAGTGGCCAATACGCAGTGGACGACCCAGCACCTCGCGCCGTGGGTGGCCCGCCGAGTGCGGGGCGAATCGTCCGGCGACGGGGTGACTCCGAAGCAGCCCGAATGGGTATCGGTGACGGGTCGGCCGCGGGAGCCGTAGCCGCCGTCCACAGTCCTCGCGGAACTGGTCAGTCCTCCGCAGGCAGTCGATCGAGGGTTCCTCGGATCGGGATTCGCCGCGAAGGTCGGCGCATGACGATCACACCTCGCACCCCGTCCGGTCCCACGCCCATCGAGGCCCTCACCCTGCGCAGCCCCGATGCGCTGCTGGCCGCCGTCCCGTACCTGCTCGGCTTCCGGCCGACCGAGAGCGCCGTCGTTGTCTGGCTGCGCGGCGGACGCATCCAACTGACCCAGCGTCTGGATCTGCCGACGCACGAGTCGGACCTGCCGGGCTGGCGGGCAGCCATGTGGACCCACGCGGCAGCCGCGGGAGCGGAGGAGATCGTCGTCGTGCTGGCCACCCAGCGAGCCGATCTCGACTGGATCCGCGATGCGATCCGTGTTGATGCGGATGACCGCGGGATCGAGATTCGGGACGCGCTCCGAACTGCGGGCGACCGCTGGTGGAGCCTGCTGTGCACC
>JAPLBU010000005.1 GCA_026392575.1 Actinomycetota bacterium
CGACTGCCCGTTCGGCGTCACCTCGTCCGACGCGGTGCGGCCCGTGGCCGAGGCGCTCGTCGTGGAGATGGGCGGCGAACCGGTATGGGTGCCGGAGGAGGCACGCGGGCTGTATCACGCGGCCATCGCCTTCGGCGCGAACTACCTGATGACCGTGGTGCTGCAGTCGCTGGAACTCCTCCGCGATGCGGGGATGACCGAACCGCAGCGGCTGATGGCACCGCTGCTCAGTGCATCGCTCGACAACGCCCTGCGTCACGGCGATGCGGCCCTGACCGGTCCGGTCGCGCGTGGCGACGCCGACACCGTGGCCCATCACCTGCATCGCATCGCGGAGGTCTCACCCGCCGCTGCTGCTGCCTACCGTGCGCTGGCGCGGCTGACGGCTGATCGCGCGGTGGCAGCCGGACTGATCGACGTGTCGGCGGCGGCGGAGCTGCTCGTTGTTCTGTCGGCAGATGGGGAGCCGGCATGACGGCGCGCGTGGTGACGACGGTTGCTGAGTTGGCACCGAGCCCTGGCGATTCAGGTCCGCGTGTTGTCGTTATGACGATGGGCGCCCTGCACGACGGGCACGGTGAGCTCGTCCGGGCTGCGCGCCTGCGGGCCGGCTCGTCGGGCACCGTCATCGTCACCGTATTCGTCAACCCCACGCAGTTTGGTGCAGGCGAGGACTTCGCCCGCTATCCGCGCACGCTCGACGACGATGTCGCGCTGTGCAGCGAGGCAGGGGCGGACATCGTCTTCGCGCCTTCAGTCGTGGAGGTCTACGGACCGACGGAGGGATTCGGGCCGAACACCATCACTGTTGATCCCGGTCCGCAGGGTGACATCCTCGAAGGCGCGTCACGACAGGGGCATTTCCGCGGCACGCTCACCGTCGTCGCGAAGCTGATGGGGATGACGCGTCCCGACGTCGCGCTGTTCGGGGAGAAGGACTACCAGCAACTCGTGCTGATTCGCCGGATGGCGAGCGACCTCAGCATGCCCGTCGAGATCGTCGGCGTGCCGACCGTGCGGGAGCCCGATGGACTCGCGCGCAGCAGCCGCAACCGGTACCTGTCCGAGGACGAGCGCCGCATCGCGCAGGTCGTGCCGCGTGCGCTCGACGCGGCTGCGGCTGCGGCTGTCGATGGCGCTCAGGCTGCCGTCACCGCGGGGCTCGCTGTTCTTGCTGCCGAACCGGGTGCATCGCTGGACTACCTAGCCGTCACCGATACCGACCTCGGCCCGGCCCCTGCTGCCGGACCGGCGCGCGTGCTCATCGCGGTCAAGGTGGGGTCGACGCGCCTGATCGACAACCGTGCTGCGACGGTGGGGGCATGACGCCGGTACCGCTTCGCATCCCGCGCAGGCTGACGGCTGCTGATCCGGGCTGGACGGCACGCGCGGATGTCATCGTCGTCGGATCGGGCATCGCTGGGCTGACGGCAGCGCTGCGGGCACGCGCCATCGGACGGACGGTGCTGCTCGTGACGAAGGCGCAGGTCAACGAGGGCTCGACGCGCTGGGCGCAGGGTGGGATCGCGGCAGCGCTCTCCGAGGAGGACTCACCCGAGGAGCACCTGCACGACACCCTCGTGGCGGGCGTCGGCCTGTGCGACGCGGAGGCCGTGCGCATCCTCGTCACCGAGGGCCC
>JAPLBU010000207.1:0-2899 GCA_026392575.1 Actinomycetota bacterium
GCTGGGCGATCGAGGTGCTGGGCCTGGCCACCTCCTTCCCGTTCGGCGACTACGTGTACTCCGACGACCTCGGGATCACCGCGTTCGGCGTCCCGCTCGTCATTCCGATGGCCTGGTCGATGATGGCCTACCCCTGCCTGCTCGCGGCTCAACGACTGTCCGCCACCGGGCTCGGGACCGCGCTGATCGGTGGCTGGGTGCTCGCCGCGTGGGACCTGTTCCTCGATCCGCAGATGGTCGGCGAGGGGTTCTGGACGTGGCCCCGGCCGGGCTGGGAACTGCCGGGCATCAGCGGGATCCCGTTCCAGAACTTCCTCGGCTGGCTGCTCAGCGCGATCGTCCTGATGTGGCTGCTCGACCGACTGCCGCGCAAGGCCGCCTCCGATGCCGTCCCCACCACCCTGCTGACCTGGGTATTCGCATCGAGCGTCTTCGCGAACCTCGTCTTCTTCGGCCGGCCGGGCGTGGCCCTGTGGGGCGGGATCTGCATGGGCGTGGTGGTGATCCCCTACCTGTGGCGCATGTGGAGCCAGCCGCAATGGTGACCTGGCCCACGACGTCACGCGTGTCCGCGCGACCGGGCACGGCCGCGGTTCTCGCTGGCTCGGCCGCCGCCTGTGCGATCGCCCTGCACACGGCAGTGAACCTGCGATTCCTGCGCACCCCGTCATCCGATGCCCCGTCTCTCGACGAGAGCGTCACGGTGCTGATCCCGGCCCGCGACGAGGAGGCGCACATCGAGACGACGGTCCGCTCGGTTCTGGCTCAGGACGGCGTTCCCGGACTCTCGGTCATCGTCCTTGACGACGGATCGACCGACGGCACCGCCGTGATCCTCGACCGGCTCGCCGAGTCGGACGCACGCCTGTCAGTGGTCCATGCGCCCGACGCTCCCCCACCGGCCGGGTGGCTGGGCAAGCCCTGGGCCTGCATGCGCCTCGCCGATCAGGCCGTGGGATCGGTGCTGGTGTTCGTCGATGCCGACGTCGAACTGCGGTCGGTGGTCACCACCATGCGGCAGGGCGGGTTCACCCTCGTCGCCCCCTACCCGTTCCAGGAGTCCCAGGGCTGGCTTGAGCGGCTCGTGCAGCCGCTCGTCACGTGGTCGTGGGCAGCGTTGGTTCCCCTCCGGTGGGCCGAGAGCTCGGCCAGGCCTTCCCTGTCAGCCGCGAACGGCCAGTTCATCGCCGTTGATGCCGACGCGTACCGCGCGATCGATGGGCATGGCTCGGTGCGCGCGGATGTCATCGAAGACGTCGCCCTGATGCGCGCGATGAAGTCGAGCGGTCGACACACCGCGACCGTCGACGGATCGACGATCGCGACCTGCCGGATGTACGACGGCGCGAATGCTGTCGTCGATGGCTACGCGAAGTCCCTGTGGTCGGCGTTCAACGGACCCATCGGCTCGATCGCCGTCAACACGCTCCTGGTCGGCATCTACGTGGTTCCCGCTGTCGCGGCCATAACTGCACGCGACTCCCGCACCCGACGCATCGGGCTGCTGGGCTATGCGGCCGGCGTCGCGAGCCGAACGCTCGTCGCGCGGAGAACAGGCGAGCGGGCGCTGCCAGATGCGCTGCTCCAGCCCGCCTCCATCGCCGCCTTCACCGCACTGAATGTCATCTCGTGGCAGCGTCACGTGCGCGGCAGCAACACGTGGAAGGGCCGGGCGGTGGTCGCCGGATGAGCGACGTCGTCGTCATCGGCTCAGGAGTCGGCGGCCTCGCCGTGGCGGCTCGCCTCGCCGTTCGCGGCCATCACGTCACCCTGCTCGAGCAGTCATCGACCTTCGGCGGGAAGCTCGCCCGCTACGAGCGTGACGGCCATGTGTTCGACACCGGCCCCAGCCTGTTCACCCTCCCCGCTGTCTACCGCGACCTGTTCCTCAAGACAGGGGGCCCGCTGGAGGAGTCCGTCGACCTGCAGCCGGTGGAGCCGGCGTTCGGCTACCACTTCGCCGACGGCACCTCCGTGGTCGTCCCCGGCGTCGATCCGGCGAAGGCCGCCATCGCGTTCGGTGCGGCGCTCGGTGGCACGGCCGACGCGGACTGGCGCCGAATCATCGACCGTGGCGGCAGGATGTGGCGCATCACCCGCGAGCCGTTCCTGCAGTCGCCCCTGCAGGGCTGGCGCAGCTTGATGGCGATGGCCAAGAGCCCCGACGACATCCGCACGATCGCCCCGATGTCGTCACTGCGCGATCTCGGACGCGAGTACCTCGCTGATCCACGGCTGCGCCAGGTCCTCGACCGCTACGCGACCTACACCGGCTCCGATCCACGCAAGGCGCCAGCCGTCCTCGCCACAGTGCCCTACATCGAGGAGACATTCGGCGCATGGCATATCGGCGGCGGAGTGGCCGCACTCGCCGATGCCCTCGTCGAGCGGTGCACCGCACGCGGCGTCACGATGCGCAGCAACGCAAGTGTCACGTCGATCGAGCTCACCGATGGAGCGGCCTCTGGAGTGCTGCTCGCGGACGGCGAGCGGATCGGAGCCGACATCGTCGTGGCGAACGCCGATGCCCAGCAGGTGTATGGGCAGCTCGTCGACGACCGCCGCGCCCGCCGGATCGCACGCGACCTGGCCAAGCGCGCTCCCGGCCTGTCCGGCTTCGTGCTCATGCTGGCCCTGCGCGGACGAACACCCGGGTTGCAGCACCACAACGTGTGGTTCCCGGCCGACTATGACGGTGAGTTCGACGCCATTTTCGGCTCGAAGCGCAAGCCCGCAGATGACCCTGCCATCTACGTCTGCGCCCCTGACGATCCGAGGATGCGGCCGGACGACGACAGCGAGTCGTGGTTCATCCTCATCAACGCGCCGCGTCACGGTGACGGCAGTGGCGGGACCGTCGACTGGGATGCACCCGGCTTCGCCGATGCATACGCCGACC
>JAPLBU010000207.1:2988-4389 GCA_026392575.1 Actinomycetota bacterium
CATCCTGGCGCGGCTGGCCGAGCGCGGAATGGATGTTCGCGACCGCATCAAGTGGCGCGAAGTGCGCAGTCCGGCCGACCTCGAGCGCGCAACGCGCGCACCGGGTGGCTCCATCTACGGCACGTCGAGCAACGGAGCCCGCGCGGCATTCCAGCGGCCGGCGAATCAGTCGCCCATCCCCGGCCTGTTCCTCGTGGGCGGGTCGTCACACCCCGGCGGCGGCCTGCCACTCGTCGGCATGGGCGCAGAGATCGTCGCGGATCTCATCGGCCGGGCTTAGCGAACGCTCGACGCAGTCAGGCCGTCGATGCTCCCAGGCCCAGCGCCTCGTATACCTCGATGGTGGAGTGCGAGCGATTCAGCGTGTAGAAGTGCAGCCCCGGCGCTCCGATGTCGAGCAACTGCTGGCACATCTCGGCAGCGACGTCGATGCCCATCCGGGTAACCGCATCGGGGTCGTCGGCGATGGCACTGAAGCGGTCCGCCAACTCGGTCGGGAACGCCGCGCCTGACAGGGCGGCGAACCGCTCGATCTGTGAGACATTCGTCACGGGCATGATCCCGGGCACGATCGGCATATCGCAGCCATGCGCGCCGGCCATGTCGACGAGTCGCACGTAGTCCTCGGCACGGAAGAACAGCTGGGTGATCGCGAACTCCGCACCGGCCTGCTGCTTCATCGCCAGCACGCGGGCGTCCTGGTCGAGATCAGGCGATTCAGGATGCCCCTCGGGGAAGGCCGCCACACCGACGCTGAAGGTGCCGAGCGAGCGGATCAGCTCGACGAGCTGCACCGCGTGGTCCAGCCCGCCCGGGTGCGGCTCCCACAGGGTGTCGAGGCCGGTCGGCGGATCGCCACGCAGCGCCAGCATGGTGTTTACGCCCTCAGCCGCATACTGGCCGACGACATCGCGCAACTGATCGCGGCTGGCGCCGACACAGGTGAGGTGCGCGACTGGGGTGAGGGTGGTGTCCTCGGCGATCTGGCCCGTCAGTCGAACAGTTCGGCCCTGAGTCGAACCGCCCGCACCGTAGGTCACCGACACGAATGTGGGCTTCAGCGCCTCGATCTCGCGGACGGTCTGCCACAGCACCCGCTCACCCTCGTCGGTCTTGGGTGGAAACAGCTCGAAGGAGAAGGATCGCTGCCCACTCGACAGGATCTGGCCGAGGGAGTCACGCGGATGCATGCGCACAGGATACGGCCGGTCGGTGGGTCAGCCGAATCACCGCCATGGCCGTAGGCTCGCAGGGTGACTGCCGCCAAGCCCCCATCGCCCCTCGATGTGGCCGATCTCCGATCGCGCGTGCAGGTCGTCGTCGACGGGGTCATTGCGCACCAGTCAACGGTGCTTGCCGGGGTCAGGGACGATCTCACTCCGATGGTCGCGGCGCTACGAG
>JAPLBU010000207.1:4454-4874 GCA_026392575.1 Actinomycetota bacterium
CCGGCGGCAAGCGGCTCCGACCGGCCTTCTGCTACTGGGGCTGGCGCGGGGCGGGCGGAGATCCGCAGTTCGACGACGCCGCGCTGCGCGCCGCGGCCTCCCTGGAGTTCCTGCAGGCCTGTGCCCTTATCCACGACGACGTGATGGACGGCTCCGATACCCGGCGCGGGCTGCCCGCCGCGCATCGCCGGTTCGCCGGGGTCCACCGCGGCGCCGAGTGGCTGGGCTCGCCCGAGGACTTCGGCGTCGGGGCTGCGATCCTGCTGGGCGACCTGTGCCTGTCGTGGGCCGACGAGGTCCTGCTCACAGCCGAGTTCACTGACAATGCCCTCCGACGCGCCAAGACCGTCTACGACGAGATGCGCACCGAGCTGATGGCCGGCCAGCACCTCGACCTGCTCGAGCAGGCACGCGGGGGCG
>JAPLBU010000439.1 GCA_026392575.1 Actinomycetota bacterium
CCGCCATCTCCGCCTCGGCACTCGTGCTGATCCTGCGCGGTTGGGTGGTCGGCACCTACGTCAACGACGACGGGATCTCCGTCGACACGACCTGGCGGCGCACCGGAGTGCCGTGGACCGATGTCGAGGGGATCGAGACTGCCCACGTGCCGTGCCCGTTCCTCGGACTGCCACTGCGCGTTCGTGTCGAGCGGTCTGCGGTGCGCACCGTGGACGGTCGAGTACTGCCGACGCACGTGTATGCGACGTCGCCCGATCTATGGCTGCGGCCCGAGGCACTTGACATCGCCCGCCTCCGCCTCGAGCACTGGCTCCCCGACAGTCGTTGAGCGGCGGGCTGTGGGGGTGTCAACTGCAGATCTGACCCCCACGCCCCGCCACTCAACGGGAGTTGTGAAGGGCGATGGCCTGGCGCATCGCCGCGCGGGCCCGCTTGCGGTCGCGCGCATCGTCATAGCCGATCGCCAGCCGATACCAGCCGCGCCAGTCCTCGGGAGCCGCCTGCACCTGCTGCTCGTAGATCGCGAAGCGGGCGTCTGCAGCATCCTTCTCGATCCGGCCACCGGGTGTTCGCGGCAGGTCGTCGACAGGCAGGCCGCCCTCGGCCCCCAACTCGCGCCCCAAGCGTTGCGAATGCATCCCGAAGGCCAACTCGCGCCACAGAATCCAGGCCCCGATGAGCGGAATGACGACGACGCTCAAGCCGAGCAGGACGGGAACCGGGTCGCCCGTCGCGATGAGGGCCCACGCCCGCCAGCCCGTGAAGACGAGATAGACAGCGACGGCCGCTGCCAGCACCCAGGCGACTGTGCGGGCGCTCACACGCCGAGATCGAGATAGTCCGCGAGCCCGACTGTGAGGCCCGGATGCCGACCCACCTCTCGCACGCCGAGGAGGACTCCGGGCATGAACGAGGATCGATCGAGCGAGTCATGACGAATGGTGAGCGTCTCGCCGACGCCGCCGAGGATGACCTCCTGATGCGCGACCAGCCCGCGGGCCCGGACGGAGTGCACGTGGATGCCGTCGATCGTGGCCCCGCGCGCGCCCTCGACCCCGTGCACGGTCGCGTCCGGTGCCACCGGCAGGCCCGCACGGGCCGCCGCAATCAGCTGGGCAGTGTGGGTGGCCGTTCCGGATGGCGCGTCGACCTTGTCCGGGTGGTGCATCTCGATAATCTCGGCGGACTCGAAGTACGGAGCGGCCATGGCGGCGAAGCGCATCATGAGCACCGCGCCGATACCGAAGTTCGGGGCCACGAGGACGCCAACCGACGGCTCCTTCGCACACCAGCCGCGAACCTTGTCGAGCCGCTCCTCGGTGAAGCCCGTCGTGCCGACGACGCAGTGGATGCCGTTGCCGATGCAGGACTTCAGCGTGCGCATCACGGCATCGGGGGTGGTGAAGTCGACGATGACCTCAGCACCGGCCTGCGCAAGCGCGGTGGGCGGTACGCCCATGTCGACGGCGGCAACCAGATGCAGGTCCTCGGTGGCCTTGATCGCCTCGACGGCCGCCTGGCCCATGCGTCCCTTGGCGCCCACGACGCCTACCTTGATCACATCCGACAGCCTACCGGCCGACCGGGTCAGCCAACCGTGTTGAAGGTTGTGGTCTCGTCGAACGGTCCGATGACGGCCAGCGTGGCCGGTGCGGTGAGCAGATCGCGCGCGATGGTGCGGACGTCGTCGGCCGTCACCGCATCGACATGGGCAAGCAGCCCGTCGATGCTCAGCAGCGGATCGTCGTGCAGCTCGCTCTTGGCGATGCGGGTCATCCGCGCACCTGTGTCCTCCTGGCCCAGGACGGTGCCGCCCCGAACCTGGCCCTTGCCGCGCAGGATCTCGTCGTCGGTGAGACCGTGATCGGCAACCGACTGCATCTGGGTCAGGCAGACATCGAGCACGGTGTCGACCTTTGCGGGCAGACACCCCACGTACACGCCGAAGGCTCCGTCGTCCGAGTAGCCCTGCGCATAGGAGTAGACGGAGTAGGCGAGGCCACGCTTCTCGCGCACCTCCTGGAACAGGCGGCTGCTCATGCCGCCGCCAAGCGCCGTCGACAGGATCGACAGGGCGTAGCGGCGGGGGTCGCTGCGCGTGATGCCCGGGACGCCGAGGACGAGATGCGCCTGCTCGGTGGGTCGCTTGGTGACCTTGACGCCCGCAGCATGGGCACTCGGACGGCGAACGGTGCGTGCAGCACGGGCCTCGACCGAGGGATCGAGCACATGCGCGAAGGCCGCCTTCACCTGACGCACCACGGTGGCGTGATCCAGATTGCCGGCCGCCGCGACGACCATCGACTCGGGACGGTAGGTGCGGCGATAGAACGCGTTGATGGAGCGCCGGGAGATGCCGCTGATCGTCTCGATGGTCCCGAGGACCGGACGACCCAGCGGCGTGTCTCCGAACATGACCTCCGCGAAGTCGTCGTGCACGACATCGGTGGGATCGTCCTCATGCATCGCGATTTCCTCGAGGATGACGCCCCGCTCACCCTCGACATCCTCCGTGCGAATGAGGGCATCGGTGACGACGTCGCAGACGACGTCGATCGCGAGCGGAAGGTCGACATCAAGCACCCGCGCGTAGTAGCAGGTGTACTCCTTGGTGGTGAACGCATTGAGGTCACCACCGACCGCCTCGATGGAGGCGGATATGTCCAGGGCCGAGCGCTTGTGCGTGCCCTTGAACAGCAGGTGCTCGAGGTAGTGGGCTGAGCCCATCTGGCTGCCGGTCTCGTCACGCGAGCCGACATTCACCCACACCCCGAATGCCACCGAACGGACCCCAGGGACCTGCTCGGTGATGACGCGCAGGCCGCCCGGGAGGGTGGTGCGGCGGACGAGTCCGCCGTCACCCTCCCGAAGCAGCGTGCGAGTCTGCGCCTTAGGCATCTTCCGCCGCAGCATCGCCCTCGAGCACGGGGACGAGCGACAGCTTGCCGCGGGGATCGATTTCCTTGATCTCGACCTGGACCTTGCTGCCGACCTTGAGGACGTCCTCGACGTTCTCAACGCGCTTGCCACCCGCGAGCTTCTTGATCTCGGAGATGTGCAGCAGGCCGTCCTTGCCGGGCATGAGCGAGACGAAGGCGCCGAACGTCGTGGTCTTGACCACGGTGCCCAGGTAGCGCTCGCCGATCTCCGGCATCGTCGGATTGGCGATGTTGTTGATCGCCGTGCGGGCCGCCTCGGCCGACTCGCCATTGGTGGCACCGATGTAGATGGTGCCGTCGTCCTGGATCGTGATGTCGGCGCCGGTCTCCTCCTGGATCTGGTTGATGATCTTGCCCTTCGGCCCGATCACCTCGCCGATCTTGTCGACCGGGATCTGGATCGCGATGACGCGCGGCGCCGTCGCAGCCATCTCGTCAGGCGCGTCGATGGCCTCGTTCATGACATCGAGGATCGCGATGCGCGCGGTGTCGAGCTGCAGGGCCGTGACGAAGTCCTTCGTGCCCGCGACCTTGAAGTCCATGTCGCCGAACGCGTCCTCAGCACCGAGGATGTCGGTGATGGCGACGTACTCCGTCTTGCCGTCGACCTCGCCCGAGATCAGGCCCATGGCGATACCCGCGACCGGGGCGCGCAGCGGCACACCGGCGTTGAGCAGCGACATGGTCGAGGCACAGACCGAGCCCATCGACGTCGAGCCGTTGGAGCCGAGAGCCTCGGACACCTGACGGATCGCGTAGGGGAACTCCTCCTTGGACGGCAGCACCGGCAGGAGCGCCCGCTCAGCGAGCGCGCCGTGGCCGATCTCGCGTCGCTTGGGCGAGCCCACGCGACCGGTCTCGCCAGTGGAGTACGGCGGGAAGTTGTAGTTGTGCATGTAGCGCTTGCGCGTGACGGGCGACAGCGAGTCGATCTGCTGCTCCATCTTGAGCATGTTCAGCGTGGTGACACCCAGGATCTGGGTCTCGCCGCGTTCGAAGATGGCGGAGCCGTGCACGCGCGGCAGGAC